>JADFYS010000069.1 GCA_015232955.1 Gammaproteobacteria bacterium | reverse complement strand
CCGCCACAAACGCACCCTTCACGGTGTCCAACTGCGGATTTTAGGATTATGACACTCTCCCCGAAGGGTGTCACAGTAAATTGGGAGGAAATTGATAAAAGTGATGGTGCAGCAGTTCTCGCGATGCCGCGGAAGCTATCTTCTGCTGATGGTAGTAGAGCAGGCGCAACCGCTGAAGGTGGGGCGGTGGGGTACTCTTCAGCTGCAGCCGGGGTTTTACTACTACTGCGGCAGTGCATTCGGTCCCGGAGGGGTTGCGGCACGGGTAGGTCATCACTGTCGTCTCTCCCCCCGGCCGCGTTGGCATATTGACTATCTGCGCTACCATATGGCGCTAAAGGAGGTGTGGTATAGCTGTGATCCCGAAAGAAGAGAGCACCACTGGGCAGGAGTGTTAGCCCGGATGCAGGGGGTAGAGGTGGCGGCGCCCGGTCTCGGCTCATCCGACTGCAGCTGTGAGGCGCACCTCTTCTACTCTCGTGAGCGGCGATCCTTTGCCGGTTTCAGGCGTCGGTTACTGCTGGATGATCCTTCGCATCAACCACTCTGCCAGGTGATAATCTAGGGGAGAGAAGAGAGAACAGCTCTGAAGTGGAGTGGACAATGGTATCGGCCCCCCACTCTCCAATGACGGTTGTCGCTTCGATATAGCCCCAACCGGCGGCGATGGTCTCCATTCCCGCCGCTTTTCCCGCCTCTATATCGCGTTGCGCATCACCGATGTAGAGGGTATTAACCGGAGAGACCCCCATCTTCTCACAGGCGTAGAGCAGCGGTGCGGGATGGGGTTTGGCTTGGGGAAGGGTATCACCACTGACGATAGCCGCCATTCGGGGCGAAAGATGGAGCGCCCGAAGCAGCGGTTCTGTGAGAAAAGCCGGCTTATTAGTCACCACGCCCCAAGGTAGTTGTGCCGCCTCCATCTTGGTGAGGAGGGGTTCTATCCCCGGAAAGAGGGTAGATTGACGGCTGATATTGTCGCGATAGAGGTCGAGAATGCGCTGACGGAGGTGAGGGAAGCGCTCCTCTTCGGGGGTGATGCCAAAACCGTGGCGGAGGAGGGCGGTGGTGCCGTGGGAGACATGGGGGCGGATCTCTGACAGGGGGAGTGGACGCTCCCCCTCCTCTTCAAGGAGCGTGTTGAGGGCGTAGGCGAGATCGGGGGCGGTATCCACCAGGGTTCCGTCGAGATCGAAGAGGAGGGCGGCCAGGGGGCGTCGGCTCATCTGGCCAGAGGGTGGCAGCGACAGAGGTAGTTGACATCGATATTGGGGGTGAGCCGGTATCTCTTGTTGAATGGGTTGTAGCTCATTCCTATCAACTCATCGACTTTTAGATCTGCCTCGCGGCACCACCGCTCCAGCTCCGAAGGGCGGATAAATTTGTCGTAGTCGTGGGTCCCTTTGGGGAGGAGGTGGAGCAGGTATTCGGCGCCGATGATCGCCATTAACCACGATTTAGGGTTGCGGTTGAGGGTGGTGAAGTAGAGCTGACCCTCCTCTGTCACCAGCTGCCGACAGGCGGTGATGACCGAAGCGGGGCTGGGTACATGCTCCAGCATCTCCATGCAGGTGATAAGGTCGTACTTACCCGGCTCCTCTTCGGCCAGCGCCTCCACCGTGATGCGGCGATAGTTCACCTCGGCGCCCGATTCAAGCAGGTGCAGCTTTGCCACCTCAAGTGGCGCCTCACCCATATCGATTCCGGTCACATCGGCCCCGGCTGTGGCCATCGCCTCGGCGAGAATTCCGCCACCACAGCCGACATCCAGAACCCTCTTTCCCTTGAGCAGGGTGTGGCGGGAGATGTAGTCGAGGCGCAGGGGGTTGATGTCGTGTAGCGGCCGAAACTCACTATTGGGATCCCACCAACGAGAGGCGAGTTCTTCAAACTTATGGATCTCGCGGGGATCGACATTGTGTTGGTTCATATTTTTGATCTCCTCGGTTGCTGGGGGCGAAGGGTGAATGGTGATACCCAAGACCCCTGAAACCAGCGTTCTCAGGGTTCTTGGGTATAGCTGTTGGCTGCCAGTTTCTGCTGCCACGCTCTGCTCTGGGCGAGGATTCGGGACTCATCCATTCGGGTCAGATGCCGCTGCTTGAGAAGCTGCTCTCCGGCGACCCAGACATCCATCACCTGATGGCGATCACAGGCGTAGACCAGTTGTGATATCGGGTGGTACATCGGCTGCGTCTCGATAGTATCGAGATTGACCGCAACAATATCGGCACTTTTGCCCGGGAGGAGAGAACCGCACTGATCCTCAATCGCCAACGCCCGGGCACCACAAATCGTCGCCATTTGGAGGGCAGTGTAGGCCGAAACCGCACTAGCATCACTACTCACCCCTTTGGCGAGGAGTGCGGCACTGCGCATCTCGCCAAAGAGATTGAGGTCGTTATTGCTGGCGGCACCGTCGCTGCCAAGGGCGACATTCACCCCGGCTGCTTGCAGTTTCACCACCGGAGAGAAGCCGCTGGCCAGTTTTAGATTTGATTCGGGGCAGTGGGCGACATGGCCCGATAGTTCAGCGAAGCGGGCGATCTCTTCGGGGTTGAGATGGGTCATGTGAACGGCGATGGTGCGGGGAGAGATCAACCCCAGCGACTCCAGCCTGGCGAGGGGGCGGTTGCCGTATCTTTTCTCACCGTGGGCGATCTCAGCGGCAGTTTCGTGGATATGGATGTGGATCTGGGTATCCAGCTCCTCCGCCAGGGTCGCAATCCGCTCCAGCGGCGGGTTGGAGACGGTGTAGGGGCCGTGGGGGGCAAAGGCGGTGGTGATGAGCGGGTGGTGGCGAAGCTGATCATGAACCTCCAGCCCTTTGTGGAGATACTCATCACTATCTTTGGCCCAGACCGTAGGAAAATCGATGACGATAAGACCGATGACCGCCCGAATACCCGCCTTTTGCGCCTGCTCTGCCACCGTCATCGGGAAAAAATACATATCGTTAAAACAGGTAACACCGCCGCGAATCATCTCGGCAAAGGCGAGATCAGAGCCGTCACGGACAAACTCGGGAGAGACCCACTCTGCCTCAGCCGGCCAGATATGGTCGTTCAGCCAGCTCATCAGGGGAAGATCATCGGCAAGACCGCGCATCAGGCTCATTGCGGCGTGGGTGTGGCTGTTGATCAGCCCCGGGATCAGGGCGTGGCCGGGGCGGTGGATCTCGTGCTGTGGCTGGTAGCGTTCACGCGCCTCGGTCGAGGGGAGGATAGCGGTGATCTTACCGTGATCAATGGCGATCGCGTGGTGTTCGAGGACGCGATCATCCGGTTCTACCGGGATGACCCACTCCCCATGAATGAGCAGTTCTGTGGTAATCATAACTCTGATATGGGGGGGTTAAGGGCAATCTGGTGAGAGTGCATGTTTTTTGATGCGGTAGAGGAGGGTGTCACGGGTCAGCCCAAGCAGGCGTGCCGCTTTGCTCCGGTTGCCGCGGCAGCGATCCAGCGCCTTGGTGATCAGCCTCTTCTCCACCTCATCGAGCCGCAACCCCCCCTCGGGAAGTTCGATCCCCCCACTCTCAGGCGTGTTTGGGGCAAGGATCTCTCGTGGGAGGTTGTCGGGATGGATGGTGCGACCCGAGAAGAGAATCACCATCCGTTCGCAAAAGTTGCGCAGCTCACGCACATTTCCCGGCCAGGGGTAGCGGTCGAGATAGGGAAAACAGTCGCGATGAAACCGGGGTTTTGTCAGCTGATGCTGCTGCGCCAGTTGCGTCGAGAAGTGCGCGAGAAGATAGGGGATCTCGCCGCTTCGTTCGCGCAGCGGTGGTAGCTCCAGCGGAACCACATGGATACGGTAGAAGAGATCTTTGCGAAACGCCCCCTCCGCCACCCGTTGCAGGAGATCGCGGTGGCTCGCTGCGATAAGACGGGTATCGACGCGATGGGGGGTGCTCTCTCCCAGCCGTTGACACTCACCCGATTCGAGAAAACGGAGGAGTTTCGCCTGAATCGGCAGTGAGAGTTCGCCAATCTCATCCAGAAAAAGGGTCCCCCCTGCAGCCGCAGCAATACGACCGCCAGCGTGGCTGTCGGCACCGGTAAAGGCCCCTTTGCGGTGACCAAAAAGTTCAGATTCGGCGAGAGTGTCGGGAAGGGCGGCGCAGTTGATGCTGACAAATGGAGCCTCCCTGCGTCGGCTCGCCTGGTGGAGGGCGGCGGCGAGAAGCTCTTTACCGGTTCCGCTCTCACCCTGGAGGAGGACGGTCACATCGGTGGCGGCGACCACTTTTGCCGCGCGCATCAGCGCTTCCAGTTGAGGGGACTGACCGATGAGTCTATCTTCAAAGGGGTTCACTTTGACACTCCATTGCAGGGTTGGAATCGAGGTGGTTTGGAGGGTGAAGAGTATCACCAAAGAGGAGGCCGACCAAGGAGATCGTGATCAGCATGACCCCGACCGTGGTACGAAAAGCTGTTTTTCGGGTCAAATGGTGGAGGCGGTGGGCGAAGAGGGCGAGGGCGATCATCCCCGGCAGGGTGCCGACACCGAAGGCGACCATCATCACCCCACCCTCAGTGGCTGTGGCGGACGCAAAGGTGTAGAGCAGGGCAGAGTAGACCAGTCCACACGGTAACCAGCCCCAGATCATGCCGTAGAGCAGCGCCTGAAGGGGGGAGGTGATCGGGAGCAGACGCTCGGTCCACGGTTCAAGCCATCGCCAGAGCGGTACGCCCACCTTTTCGATATAGGCAAAGGCGGGGAGCCAACCCGCGAGATAGCAGCCGACAGCCACCAGCGTCAGGGCAGCCAGCCCCCGTAAGAGCGAAAGTCCAAACTGGGGCGAGATCATCCCGAGCAGGGCACTACCGAGGAGGCTGACAACCACACCGGCCAGCAGGTAGCTGAGGATCCGACCCAGAGAGAAGAGCAGCAGGTAGAGCGGGAAGAGAAGAGGGTGACGCCGGATCGTCTGTGGTAGACCAAAGGTGAGCGCGGTCATAATGCCGCCACACATCCCGACACAGTGGAGGGTGCTTAAAATCCCCAGCAGGAAAGTGGTGATGATGGCGTGGTTTATGTTAATCTCATACATCTCTGATCTCGTAATGATTGTCTCATAATTTCAGGCAACGGACACCTAATGACGCTACGCTTAAACTTCACCTCCAACTTTGCGCTTCTCCCCCTACTGCTGATCCTGCCGACGGTGATCCTCGCTACACCGGATAAAGTGGCAGAGGATAGGTGGCAGACGGAACGGGCGCTCTTCATTGTGGCAGAAAAGGCGGTTCGCAGCGGTGATGATGCGACCTCCAGCGCGCTTCTGCCGCAACTGAAAGGGTATCCGCTCTACCCTTATCTCCCCTATTATAAGATGCGCAGCTATCCGCAGCGGACTAGCCTCTCCGAGGTGAGAGCGTTTATCGACCGCTATGGTGACACCCCTCTGGCAGAGCGGCTGCGCAGCTTCTGGCTCGATCGCCTTGCCGAAGCGCACCACTGGGAGGATTACCTTCTGCTCTATACACCTCAGAGTGCGGTGAGTCGCCAGTGTCACGCTTTAACCGCGATGATCGAGACCGGTCGCGCTCCAGAGGCGCTCACTCAGGTGGCAGAGATCTGGCTTCATGGATCATCCCGCCCCGACGCCTGCGATCCCGCCTTCAATTTATGGATCAAACAAGGGGGGGTGACCTCTGATCTCGCCTGGCAACGCATCGGATTGGCGATGGCCAAAGGAGACCGCAAACTGGCGCGTTATTTGGGAAAGAACCATCTTCGGACCGATGGACAACAGTGGCTTGAAGGGTGGATCGCGGTGCAGCAGCAGCCGTCACGGGTGGTGAGCCGCAAGTTCTCTCCCCACTCTCAGCGTCAGAAGCTACTTATGGATGGCGTGGTGCGCCTGATTCGCCAGGATATTGATCAGGGGCGGCAGGGCTGGAGAGAACTTCAACAGAAATACCCTTTTAGCGCAGAAGAGGTGACAGAGATCGAACAGTTGCTCGGAATGCGCATGGCGTGGCAGGACCATCCCGACAGCTTGCAGCAGCTCGCCACCCTCCAGCCGACAGCGGAAGATACCTCTCTCCATGAGACCCGGCTGCGTCAGGCGCTAGAGCTCCAGCGCTGGGATCTGGTGTTGGCGTGGATCGATGCCCTACCACAGGCGTTGAAACAGGAGGAGAGCTGGCGCTACTGGTATGCCGTGGCGCTGGAGAAGCTCGGCTCGGATAAGATTGCGGCAACACTCTATCAGGATCTTGCCGCAGAGCGGAGTTATTACGGTTTTCTTGCCGCTGAAAAGAGCGATCTCCCCTATAACCTCGCCCATCTGCCACTGGAGGTGGACGGGGCAGCGTTGACCGAGATGGCGGCACGCCCGGCTCTGATGCGCGCGCGGGAACTCTATCTTCTCGGAAAAGGGATCCAGGCGCGACGGGAGTGGTATTTTGAGACAGAGGGGTATCAGGACGATGAACTCAAGGCGGCATCGAAGCTGGCCCAGATCTGGAGGTGGCACGATCGCTCCATCTTCACCCTCGCCAAAACAGAGTATTGGGATGATCTCGAACTCCGCTTTCCGATCGAGCACCGGCCTCTGGTGATGACCGCAGCAGAGGAGAACCGGCTGCAGCTGACCTGGGTCTACGCAGTGATCCGTCAAGAGAGCGTCTTTATGGCGGATGTGGTCTCATCCGCAGGGGCCGTCGGCCTGATGCAGTTGATGCCCCAGACCGCGAAAGAGGTGGCGAAAAAGCTGGGAATGGGCTATCGCCGAAGCGCCCTGACTCAACCCAAAACCAACATCACCTATGGCAGTCGCTACCTGCGGATGATGCTGGATCGTTTTGATAATAATATGGTATTAGCGACGGCGGCCTATAATGCCGGGCCGCATCGGGTCAAGCGGTGGCTTCCGGAAAAGGGGCGTATAGAGGCAGAACTCTGGGTGGAGACCATCCCTTTTCGCGAGACTCGGGGCTATGTCAAACGGGTACTGAGCTATGCGGTGATCTACGCCAAACGGTTGGGCGTTGAACCGGTGAAGTTACAGCGGCTGATGCTGGCGATAGGGGATGAAGAGCGGAAGGTGGTCGCCCTCGGCAGAGAGAAGGAGGGGGCCGGGAGAGGGGGATGAGTTGTGATGGCTCATCACATGACCTGAATGGTTGACTCACTACTCCCCAAAATCCTCGGCTCACACGGTCACTATACCCAAGATAGTTGGAGCCAGCGTTTTCAGGTATCTTGGGTATAGGGTATAAAATGATACCCGTCGACGCCATCGTCACCTTTGTCATCGCCTCTGCAGTGCTGAGTATAGCGCCGGGACCGGATAACATTTTTGTACTGACGCAGTCGGCGGTTTATGGAAAAAAGGTTGGCATTCTGGTGACGCTGGGTCTCTGCTCCGGCTTGATCGTCCATACCACTGCCGTAGCGTTGGGGATCGCCGCCCTCTTTCAGAGTTCGGTAGTGGCATTCACCGCTCTGAAAGTGGTAGGTGCCCTCTATCTCCTCTACCTCGCTTGGCAGGCCTTTTCAGTGGCAGAAGTGAGTATGGAGAGAGAGGGGGTTATCCACTGTTCAGCAGGCACTCTCTATCGACGAGGTGTCCTCATGAACATCACCAATCCAAAGGTATCCCTCTTCTTTCTCGCTTTTCTTCCTCAGTTTGCATCGCCGCAGTACGGTGCCATCGCCCCCCAGATCTTTCTCCTCGGTTCAATCTTTATGGTCGTCGCGCTGGTGATCTTTAGTAGTATCGCGGTAGTGTCAGCCTCTTTGGGCGGCTGGCTCAATCGCTCCTCAAAAGCGCAGCTATATCTCAATCGGTTCGCCGCTCTGATTTTTGCCGGACTGGCATTGAAACTGGTCACTTCGAGTGTGAGTTAGGTGCAATAGAACACTCCACTGTCATTCCTGCGAACCCCTACCGTTATACCCGCGCAAGCGGGAATCCAGAACCACCAGAACAGCTTCTCTCTTCGCGGGAGTGATCGACTCCTCCGTTGTCGCACTGAATCGTTACTATGGTAGAAGGGCTGGGGTTTTAACCGGAAAAAAAAAGCCCTCGCGAGGAGGGCTGTGCAGGGTGTTGAACTCTGGCTAAAGCGGCAAGAAATTCTTGCCGCTGGCCATTTTACGGCTCCGGGAATAGCTCTGGATTGGCCGCATCCCACAGCGCACCAACGCCGTTGGCGTCCCAGATATCGTCGATACCGTTGGCGAAGTTACGGCTGCTACGGGGGTTGACGATACCATCAACGGTGTGGGTGGTGCCATTTAGCTCAAAACTGGTCTCGGCAAAACCGTCCCCAATCTCGTCCACTGGCAACCCCAGACCGTCATAGACATCGCTGAAGTCTGTCTGTGAGCTAATGAAGCTGTTTTCGAAAAAGATGTTTTTGGTGTTGTATTGGTTCAGGATGACATCTGTGCCTTCGACCCGTCCGGCGCTTCCGCTGTTGTAAAGGTTGGCAACAATGGATCCCGTGACCGTGCCATTCAGATATAGGTTCGAAACATAGCTATCTTCCAGGCGTGTTGAGGGTCCAGACAACTCCAGATAAGACATGACAAAAACACTCTCCGTCGCCCTACCGTTATCATAGAATCCCATACTTCCATTAGTACCTGAAGCTTTGGTGAGGTAGCTGTGTGCAATATGACCATAGTTTCTATCCGGAACTCTGGTCACCACGAAGCTGTCCGTCAGCGTCGCGCCACTGTTTATGTACAAAGCATCCGTACTGATGTCGGAACGACTCACTGTGGTGCCGGTGTTCATCGTCATAGAAAAGGTTAGCTTCATATTGGCATAG
>JADFYS010000068.1 GCA_015232955.1 Gammaproteobacteria bacterium | reverse complement strand
AGGGGCGATCAGGTTGACCACCGGAATCGAGGAGAGGAGCAGCAGTGGCACGGTTCGAACCAGCATATAGCGCAGTTTACGCAGCTCTTCCATCAGCAGGTGAGGGGTCATGCGGATGACCTCTGCTATCGACATCTCCTCCTGCTGGTAGTTCTCACCGTCGAGATGACGCTCTACCGCTTCGGCAAGAAAGGCATTAAACGGCGCTGCCACCAACCCCGCGACCAGCGACAGCAGCAGGAGTAAGATTAAGGCGATCACCAGGGTGAAGAGGAGCCAGAGGAGGGAGTTGAGCCACCCCAACCATGAGGGGAGCTGTTTGAGCAGGCTCTGCAAGACCGGTTCAGAGAGGTGGATAAAGAGCCAGAGACCTCCGGCAAAAAGGAGGATATTGATCGCCATCGGAATCAGGACAAAGCGGCGCAGCCCTGGTAAGGAGATAAGGCGTAGCCCCTGTATCAGGTAGCCGCCCCCGCGTACAACGCCGCCAATCATGGCAGAGTGACCGTACTGGGTGCGATCCATCCCGGTTTTCGCTGTTCTGCGACCACGGTGGTATAAATTCCGCCGCGAACATTAAAACGGCCACTCACTCGCATAAAGCGGGGGTTGCAGGCGTCTGTGAAGTCGCGGAGCATCTGATTGGTCACCGCTTCGTGAAACGCCCCTTCATTACGAAAAGACCAGATATAGAGTTTGAGCGATTTTAACTCAATACAGTTTAAGTCAGGGACATAATCAATTGATATGGTGGCGAAATCAGGCTGCCCAGTCTTGGGGCAGAGGCAACTGAACTCGGGGATTTCGATATGGATGGTGTAATCATTTTCGGGGGCGGGGTTGGTAAAAACTTCAAGATCCCGACTGGGTTGACTAGGCATAGCGCACCTTTCATGGTAATTTTAGCGAATGTTTCTGGGGCGCAAATTGTACCTAATTTGTTTTACCATCTGTAGCGACAATCCTTCTCTGCCACCTCTCTTCTGCAACTGATGATATCTCGAACGACCATAACCGGCGCTGCCGGCAGGTGGCAACACCCCCCCGTTTTCTGGAACCGGCCGCTCCGCGAATGCGCTTGAGCAAGATCAAACTGGCCGGATTTAAATCTTTTGTCGATCCGACCACCGTCCCCTTTACGACTAACCTTACCGGGGTGGTCGGCCCCAACGGTTGTGGTAAATCGAACATCATCGACGCCGTGCGCTGGGTGATGGGGGAGAGTTCTGCCAAAAATTTGCGCGGTGAATCGATGACCGATGTCATCTTTAACGGCTCCTCTTCACGCAAGCCGGTCGGGGTCGCCAGTATTGAACTCACCTTTGATAACAGTGACGGCAGTTATGGCGGGCAGTATGCCAACTTTAGTGAGATCTCGATCAAACGCCAGGTGAGCCGTGACGGGCAGTCCAACTACTTTCTCAATAACAGCCGCTGTCGCCGTCGCGATATTACCGATATCTTTCTCGGTACCGGTCTTGGGCCGCGTAGTTATGCGATTATCGAACAGGGGACCATCTCGCGCCTAATTGAGGCGAAACCGGATGAGTTACGCATCTTTCTCGAAGAGGCTGCCGGGATCTCCAAATACAAAGAGCGGCGGCGAGAGACCGCAAACCGTATCCGTCACACCCGGGAAAATCTCGATCGCCTGAATGACCTTCGTGAAGAGCTGGGCAAGCAGCTCTCTCATCTTCAGCGCCAGGCACAGAGTGCCGAACGCTATAAAGCGCTGAAACAGGAGGAGCGGCAGCAGAAGGGGGAGCTACAGGCGCTGCGCTGGCAGATGGTGGATAGTGAGGCGCGGAGACGGGAGGAGGTGATCGCTGAGCGGGAGCGGGTGATTGAGGCGATTGTCGCCAACCAGCGCCGGGCAGAGGCGGGGATTGAGAAGCTGCGTCAGGAGCAGAGCGAAGCCACGGAGGCGTTTAACCAGGTTCAGTCCCGGTTTTACGGTGTCGGTGCCGAGATCGCCAGACTCGAACAGTCGATTCAGCATGGGCGAGAGCAGCTGCAGCAGCAGCAGCGGGAGCTGGAGCAGATCGAGGGGAGCTGTCATGAGTCGGAGCAGCATCTCAACCATGATCGCGGAAGAAAAGGGCAGATTGAGGCGACCCTCGCCCAGCTTGAACCCGACAATCGCCACGCTACTGAGTTGGCGACCACCACTGCGGCCACGCTCACCGACGCTGAGCAGCGGATGGAGAAGATCGAGCGGGAGTGGGAGTCATTTACCACCCGTGCAGCAGAGCCGTCGCAACAGGCGCAGGTGGAGCGGGCGCGGATCCAGCAGCTGGAACAGGGAGATAGCCAGCTCACCCGCCGCTTTGAGCGGATGCAAATCGAAACGGAAGGTCTCACCACAACCCGTCTTGAGGAGGAGATCACCGAGCTGAAGTTTCAGTTGGAACGGCTCACCGAAGAGCGGGAGATCCTTGAACTAAAACTGGAAGAGGGGCGGGAGCGGGTGCGCCTGCTTCGCGATGAGATCGCCACCAATAGCCGCAGTCTCAACCAGGAGTTGGGACAGATGCAGAAGATGCGTGGCCGTTACGCCTCGCTCGAGACACTACAGCAGGCGGCGCTTGGTCAGCAGAAGAGCCGCGGCGGGGAGGGGAGCGCCGCACGCTGGCTCCAGCAGCAGGGACTGGAGCAGATCCCTGCGATCGGTCAGAGGCTCGAGGTGGAGGCGGGGTGGGAACAGGCGGTTGAGACGGTGCTTGCCGCGAAACTGCAGGCGGTACCGGTGCCACAACTCACCCCCTATATCGATGCCTTACCCGATCTTAAATCGGGAGAGATCACCCTGATTTCGACTGAAGAGTACGCCGATAATGACAACAAAAATAGTAGATTATCTCTTTTTTCAAAAGTAAATTGTGATGTTGTTTTGGCCCCCTTGCTGGCGTCGGTTTTCACCGCTGACTCTCTTCAGGATGCGCTTGAGCGACGCCCTTCTCTCTCAGACGGGGAGTCTCTGATCACTGCCGAGGGGATCTGGGTGGGTCGCAACTGGCTCTGGCTGAAGCGGGGGCGAGGGGAGCAGTCGGGTCTGCTCCTGCGGGGGCAGGAGATGAAAGAGATCGCCGCCGCCATCGACGAGTCTCAACAGCGGATCGATGCCGAGGAGGCGCAGGGGGAGCGCCGGCAGCAGCAGCTGACGCAGGGAGAGCGCGAGCAGGAGGAGCAGACCCGCCGTTTCAACCAGCTCAATGGTGAACTTAACACCCTGAAGAGTCAGTTGAGTGGCAAAGAGGTGCGTCTGGAGCAGATCGAGCAGCGGCGACAGCGGCTGGAGAAGGATCAACAGGATCTTCTGCAAGAGCGACAGGGGGGACGACAGCAGATCGAACGGGCGCGAAGCTCACTCCATGAGGCGCTGGAGCAGATCGAAATTTTTGCAATGGAGCGGGAGGATCTGCAGGGACGGCGGCAACAGCAGCGCCATCAACTCGATGCGTCGCGCCGTCAGGGACGCGAGGCGCAACAGCAGGCGCATAATCTCAATCTCCGTTTTCAGACTCTGTCCACAGAGCTTGAGTCACTCCGTCAGGCAGAGGAGCGGGTGGCGCAGCAGCTGCGACAGCTACAGCAGCGACAGCGTGAGCTGCAACAGCAGCTACAGGCGGGCGATGGCCCCATTATCGCCCTGCAGCAGGAGTTGGAGCAGCGTCTGCACCAGCGGCTGGAGGTGGAGGAGCAGTTGGCGGCAGCGCGGAAACGGGTCGGTGAGATCGACCACGCCATTCGCCAACTGGAGGGGGAACGAAATGGTGCCGAGCGGCAACATGAAGGGGTTCGGAATGAACTCGATCAGCTGCGAATGGAGTTTCAGGAGCAGAAGGTTCGGCGGCAGACACTGCAGGAGCGGGTGGCGGAGTCGGGTCTCGATCTGCAGCAGCTCTTGCAGCAGCTGGAGGAGGGGGCGACGGTAGAGGTGTGGCAGCAGAGGGTTGAAGAGACGGGGAGACGCATCTCCCGTCTGGGGCCGATTAACCTTGCAGCGATCGATGAGTTTAAGGCGCAGAGTGAACGCAAAGGGTATCTCGATGCCCAGAACGAGGATCTGGTGCAGGCACTGGAGACCCTCGAAACGGCGATTCAGAAGATCGATAAAGAGACCCGTAACCGTTTTCGCGAGACTTTTGATCGGGTCAACAGCGGTCTGCAGGAGAAGTTTCCCCGTCTCTTTGGCGGCGGACACGCCTATCTTGAACTGACCGGGGATGATCTCCTCGATACCGGGGTTACGGTGATGGCTCGCCCCCCGGGAAAGCGCAACAGTACGATCCATCTCCTCTCCGGTGGGGAGAAGGCGCTCACCGCAGTGGCGCTGGTCTTTGCCATCTTTGAGCTCAATCCCTCACCGTTCTGTATGCTCGACGAGGTCGACGCTCCCCTTGATGAGGCCAATGTCGGCCGCTTCTGCAGTCTGGTGCAGGAGATGTCGCAGCAGGTGCAGTTTATCTTCATTACCCACAACAAAACGACAATGGAGTTGTCTAGCGCCCTGATCGGGGTGACGATGCACGAACCGGGGGTGTCGCGAATGGTGGCGGTAGATGTCGATGAGGCGGTAGAGTTGGCAGCAGTGGGTTAGAATAGAGGCGTAGTCGTAGATTGGGCTGACGCTAGGAAGCCCAACATAACCCGTTATCATAAAGCGATCCCTCCATGGGATTATGGTGGTCAACGGCAGTAGTCCGGTTGTATAAAAAGCAGAGCAGAAGAGGAGCGTGATGGATACTTTAAGAATGGTGTTACTGATTGTCGGTGTCCTCCTGGTGGGAGGTCTTCTCTTTTTTGAGATTACCCGGGAGAAGCCGCGTCACCACCGCTCTCTATTCGATCGCCTCACCCGGCGCAAGAAGGAGCGCCCCGAGGGTAGCGTTGTCGCCTCATCCCCCTCCCACCTCTTTGCCGACGATGAGATGCTCGAATCTCTACGCCAGATTAACAAGAAGGGGGTGGAGGATCTCGATCCGCTGGAGAAGGTGAGCAGCAGCCGCAATGGAGAGAGAGAGCTGGAGCCGACAGTCATCTATATCTCACTTCTGGCGGTGGATGGCAGCGGTTTTTCCGGTGATCTCCTCTACCAACAGCTGGGGATGAACGGCTTTGTATATGGCGATATGGGGATCTTTCACCGTGTAGGTATGGACGGCAAGCCTTTGATTAGTATCGCTAACCTCCATGAACCGGGCACTTTTGATCTCGATACCATTACCGAGGAGCGGTTCGGTGGCTTCTGGCTCTTTATCCAGTTGCCGTTGGCTCAGGGGGGGAGTGAGGTGCTCGAGGAGCTACTCGATGTCGCCACCCGCCTCGGCGAGGTGTTGGGGGGGCAGCTCTGTGATTCGCAACAGCAGCCCCTCGCCCAGCAGGAGATCACCCGTATGCGCCATCAGGCTGCGCTATTTGATTAATGACACAACCTTCGCCTCAGGAGATTGCCGAAGCGACTGATCTGCGCCAGCAGCTGCGCCACCACGACTACCGTTACTATGTTCTCGATGACCCCGAGATCCCCGACGCCGCCTATGATCGCCTTTTTCAGAGACTTCAGCAGCTAGAGCAGCGCTATCCACAGCTCATCACCCCTGACTCTCCGACCCAGCGGGTGGGGGGAGAACCCCTCGCCGCTTTTCGCACCATCGAGCATCGGTTGCCGATGCTCTCGCTGGGTAACCTCTTCAGCCATGAGGAGCTGATTGAGTTCGATCAACGCTGCAGACGGGGTCTGGGGCTGAGTCAGGACGATAGCGAGATCCGCTACTGTGCCGAACCGAAACTTGACGGTCTGGCGATTAGTCTCCTCTATCTCGGGGGCGAACTGGTGCAGGGGGCGACCCGTGGTGACGGCAAGAGCGGTGAGGATGTGACCCATAATGTCCGCACCATCTCTGCCGTGCCACTGCGTCTTCGCGGCAAGCGGCTCCCTCGACGGCTCGAGGTACGGGGGGAGATCTTTATCGATCGCACCGGCTTTAAACAGCTCAACCACCAGCGTCAGGAGCAGGGGGAGAAGCTCTTTGCCAACCCGCGCAACGCCGCTGCCGGCTCACTACGCCAGCTCGATCCCGCCATTACCGCCACCCGTCCCCTCCGCTTTTACGGCTATGCGGTGGGCGAGGTGAGCGACGATCACCCTCTTCCCCCTTCCCAGCTGGAGATGCTGCGGCAGCTACAGCAGTGGGGGGTACCGATCTCCCCCGAGATCACTCAGGTTGCGGGGGCAGAGGGGTGCCACAACGCCTTTCTCCACCTGCAGCAGCAGCGACAGCAGCTTCGGTATGAGATCGATGGCGTGGTCTATAAGGTCGATAACCTCGACCAGCAGAGGAGTCTCGGCTTTGTCTCGCGCGCTCCGCGCTGGGCCATCGCCCACAAATTTCCGGCGCAGGAGGAGATGACCCGGGTGATCGCCATCGATATCCAGGTGGGACGAACCGGAACCCTAACCCCGGTCGCCCGCCTTGAAGCGGTGGCTGTGGGCGGGGTGATCGTCACCAACGCCACGCTCCACAATCAGGATGAACTTTCACGCAAGGATATCCGCGTGGGCGATATGGTGATCGTCCGCCGTGCCGGTGATGTCATCCCCGAGGTGGTGGCGATGATCCCCGAGATGCGGCCAGCGGAGAGCACCCCCTTTCTCCTCCCGCAACACTGCCCCGTCTGCGGTTCTGCGGCGGTGCGCAGCGAAGATAAGGCAGCGGTACGCTGCAGCGGTGGTCTCTACTGTCCGGCGCAGCGTAAGGAGCAGCTCAAACACTTCGCCTCTCGCCGCGCCCTCGATATTGAGGGGATGGGGGATAAGCTGCTCGAACAGTTGACCTCCAAGGAATTGGTTCGCACCCCTGCCGATCTCTTTACCCTGAATCGCGATCAGCTTCTCACCCTCGAGCGGATGGGTGAGAAGTCGGTGACCAACCTTCTCGCCGCTCTGGAGCGGTGTCGCCACACCACACTGCCCCGCTTTATCTACGCACTGGGGATTCGTGAAGTGGGGGAGGCGACCGCCCTCGCCCTCGCCAACCACTTTGGCGATCTTGACTTGCTGATGGCGGCGTCCGCAGAAACTCTGGCAGAGGTGGAGGATGTGGGGCCGGTTGTCGCCGCGAGTCTCTCGACCTTCTTCCGTCAGCCCCACAACCGTGAGGTGATAGCGGCGTTGACCGATCCGCTGCGGGGAGGGGTGGTGTGGCCGACAATCGCCCCCCAACGCGATCTGCAACCCGCTGCTGCGCTCTCCCCCTTTCGCGGGAAAAAAGTGGTCCTCACCGGGACCCTCTCCAGACTCAGCCGCAGTGAAGCCAAAGAGCGGCTGCAGGCGGCAGGGGCGAAGGTGACATCTGCAGTTTCAGCGAAGACGGATCTCCTTATCGCCGGGGAGGAGGCTGGCTCCAAGCTGGAGAAGGCGGTTGCGTTGGGAGTTGAGGTGATAGATGAAGAGAGACTGTTCAAGCTACTGGAGGAGATAGGATGAAGATTAAGCCGCACACCTGGATGATTATCCCGCCTCTGGTTTTGGGGGTGGTACTGCTGCTCCTGATGACCCGGAACAGAGAGGAGGTCCCCCGCCTTGAGGAGGATGAACAGCCGGTGGCGGTAGAGGTGGTGACACTGCAAGAGGAGACCCTGATTCCGGAGGCACGAGGCCATGGAACCGTCGCCCCCAGCCGGATCTGGGCCGCGGTGAGTCAGGTACAGGGGAGTGTCACCGCGCTTGCCGATCAGCTCCGACCGGGGGCGGTGGTGGCGGAGGGTTCGCGCCTACTCCAGGTTGATGAGAGTGATTACCGCCTCTCCCTTGCCGAGGCGGAGGCGGCGCTGATGGCGACCGACGCCTCACTCCAGCAGCTTCAGGTTCAGAATAGCAACTTAACAAAGTCTCTTAAGATAGAAGAAGAACTATTTGAATCTAATGAAAAAGAGTGGCGAAGACTACAGCAGTTGGCGCAGCAGGGTACCCTCTCTCAGAGTCAGCTTGACGCGCAGGAGCGACTCTACCTGACGCAGAAGCGGCAGCTACAGACCACCCGCAACTCCCTCGCCCTGCTACCGGGAGAGCGCCATCTGCTTGAGGCGCAGCAGAAGCAGCAGCAGGTCAGACTGCAGCAGGCGGAGAAGATGGTGGCGCGGACCCGCTTCACCGCCCCGTTCGCGGCACGGGTGGCAGAGCTGAATGTCGAACTGGATCAGTATGTCCGTAGTGGAGAGCGGTTATTGGTGCTGGATGATCTCTCTCAGGCAGAGGTGACCGCCCAGTTCTCTCTCGCTCAGTTCTCCGCCCTGTTGCCAGAGATCAATCTCGGTGAGGAGCTGAAGCTGAAACTCGATTCGGCACAGGCGGCAGCCCTGATGCAGCTCTCGGCGAAGGTGGAGCTGGATCTCGGCGGTGAGGTGGTGGCGTGGGACGCCCGTTTTCTCCGCACCCTCTCGACCATCGATCCCAAAACGAGGACGGTGGGAGTGGTGGTGGCGGTGGATGAACCCTATCGCCGAGCCAATCCCCCTTTCCGTCCGCCTCTGGTTAAGGGGATGTTCGTTCGGGTGATCCTCACTGGGCCGCCACGACCCCAAGAGCTGATGATACCGCGCTCAGCGCTGCACGATAACCGGGTCTATCTCCTCACCCCCGATCAACGGCTAGAGGTGCGGCCGGTTACCGTTGCCGCCCACTACGGTGAGCGGGTCGCAGTCCGCTCCGGGGTGAAGGTGGGTGAGCAGCTGGTGGTCTCTCGTCTCACCCCGGCGATCTCCGGGATGCGCCTGGCTCCGCTACAGGGAGAGTAGCCGTGGTTCGCTTCTTTACCGGTCACCCCACCGCAGCCAATCTCTTGCTGCTAATCCTGAT
>JADFYS010000067.1 GCA_015232955.1 Gammaproteobacteria bacterium | reverse complement strand
ACATGAATAAAATAGTGACCGCCCTTTCTGCGGCAAGCGTACTACTCCTGACCACCCTCTCGGTCGAGGCCGTTCCCGGCTTGGTGGTGGATGGCTCCGGTATGGTGGTAAAAAACAGCGATGGTCAATGCTGGCGCACCAACTGGATGGTAGAGAAAGAGAAGGCGACCGTTGAGTGCGACGGTGATGATGACGGCGATATGGTGCCGAACCCCATCGACCAATGCCCTGACACCCCCAAAGGGGATGAGGTGGATGCCAAAGGGTGTTCCCTCCCCAAGGCACCACCACCAGATAGTGATGGTGACGGCATCGATGACGCCAAGGACAGATGTCCCGGTACCCCGAGAGGTGCTGCGGTCGATAGCCACGGCTGTGAATTTGACAGTGATGGTGATGGCGTAGTCGACTCCATGGATCGTTGTGGTGATACCCCTAAAGGGGCCAAGGTCGATGCTTACGGCTGCGAACTAGACAGTGACGGAGATGGTGTGGTCGACTCCAAGGACAGATGTCCGGGAACAATCGCCGGAGCGGAAGTGGATGAGAGCGGCTGCATGACCAAGGTCTCACTCGATACCATCACCTTTGATCTCAACTCCTCTATCCTCACCTCAAGCGCCAAGAAGGTGCTCGATATGGTCGCCTCTCGCATCCACAACCTCCAAGGGGTAAGCGGGATCATCGTCACCGGCCACACCGATAGTTATGGGACAGAGTCCTATAACCAGATGCTCTCTGAGAAGCGGGCCAAGCGTGTGGGTGACTACCTCGTGACCAAAGGGGTCAATGCCAAGCTGATCTCCACCCGAGGAAAAGGTGAGAACAGCCCAGTTGCAGCCAACGATACCCGACCCAACCGCGCCAAAAATCGCCGGGTAGAGTTTGAGATCAATAAATAAGTTGTAGCATTCCGTTACAGAACTTTTAAAGGCCCCGATTCGGGGCCTTTTTTTTTCCAAACAGAGCGTTATTGTTTGCTATCCCCAAAGCGGTACGGCACAATCGGGACGGTTATCTTCTGTACAAGACCACAATCCCTCACCCTGCGTTGCAAAAAAACAGCTCAAGGATTTATTTTTAAATGCGCTATCTCTCTGCCCTTTTGGGCGCTCTCCTCCTCTCCACCTTATCACCGACCTCTTTTGCCGAAACCAGATTCACTGTCGCCTTTCCCCAGGACAACCTGAGCAATGATTGGCGGGCGGCACAGGTTGCCGAAGTAAAGTCGGTGCTGGACCGACATCCGGAGATCACATTTGTGGTCAGCGATGCTGCGGGTAATGCCGGTAAACAGGCCCTTGATCTGATGCAGCTGGCAGATTCCGGTCTTGATGCGGTGATCACCAGCCCCCGCGATGCCAGAGTGATGACCCCGGTGATCGATGAGATCTACAGTAGCGGTGTACCGGTGATCCTGCTCACACGCCGAACACTGAACCACCACTACACCACCTTCATCGGTGCCGATGACCACGCCATCGGCCTGGCTGCTGCCCATGAGATAGCACACCACCTTCACGGCAGAGGCAGAGTGGTGATGTTGCAAGGGGTGGCTACCGCCTCCACCTCCCGCGCCAGAGGTGCAGGATTTCGTCAAGGGCTAAGCCACTACCCCGGCCTCCTCCTTGTCGCCCATCCTGTCGCCAACTACCTCCGCCATGAGGCGCTGCAGGCGATGGAGAGACTCCTCTCCGCCGATGTCACCTTTGATGCCCTCTTCGCTCAGAGTGACAGCATGGCCAGTGGTGCCCGCCTTGCCATGAAAAAGGCGGGGGTCAATCCTGCATCGAAAGTAATTGTCGGTATCGACTACATTCAGGAGGCGAGAGATGCGATCCGCAGTGGCGAGCAGACCGCCTCTTTCACCTACCCCACCGCGGGGAGAGAGGGTGCCGAAATACTCCTCCGGGTTCTGGCGGGAGAGAGGGTAGAGAAGGAGGTTTCGGTCCCTTTTGTCAAAGTCACCCGCAGCAATGTAGAGCAGGTCGCGCCGATATTCGAATAGAAGAGAGTTGAGAAGATGACGCCCCCTTCGGTAGCGCAGCTCTCCCTTGGAACCAAGGTAATCGTCCTTGTTCTCTCATCGAGTCTGTTCACACTGATTCTGATTGGCACCATATTTTTCCACCTTGTGTCACAATTACGAGATGAAGATGCCAGAGTTCAGATTGGCGAAGCGACGCGACTGGTTCGGCTAGAGCTGGAGAGCACCCGAAAACAGTTAGCGGATCTAAGCAGTCGCATCGTAAAGGACGAGGTCGTGATCTCTGCCACCAGTCTCATCAACCGCTATCAGAAACCGGCGCACTATCAGCCACTCCTCTTCAACCCTGAAAAGCAGCGTCTGGCGCGACTGCTGCAGCAGCGATTGGAAGAGGGGCAGTTACACTTTATCGCCCTCTACACCCCGGAGCGCGAACCGATCACCATGGCTATCCGCGAAGAGGATGGTTCGGTGAGCCGAATCTATCTCTCCTACAGCAGTGATGGCGAACGGATCTACCACCAGTTCAATGAGAAGGGTGAGAGCAGCCGTTACCAAAATCCAGAAGCGATCACCCTATTTGAAAATACGCTTATGGAGCATGTCGATACCCCCCCCTATTTTACCGATAGTGGCACAACCATTATGCTGAAGCGGATCACTCGGGTGGTGCGTCCAGCAACCAGCTCTGGCCACAGCGGTAATCTGGTGACCCTACTGCCGCTGGATCAACGACTGATCTCTAAACTTGCCGCCGTTGCCAACGCTTCGCTTCTTGTACAGTTACAGGGAGGGGCGTTGGCCGCAGGGCCAGAGAGGCTTACCCCCCGCTACGCCACTCACCTCGCCCTTCCCGATATCTTCTCTGACGAAGAGCCTATCATCGGCAGAGGAGAAGAAGAGGAGCAGGTGGGTGGAAGCGGACTGATGTTAGAGGGGGGAGAGACGATCCCCATCTGGATCGGTTTCTCTTCAGAACACTACAGCGAGACCATTACCGCCTTTCAACGGGCAGCTATCGTCTCTGTGATTCTGGTGGCGCTTTTGATATCCCTCATCGGTATCTTCTTTATCCGAAGACAACTGATTCAACCCTTAACCGAGCTCGCAGCTGCAGCCGATCGCCTCACCCGGGGGGACTACTCGGTCAATATCGGTAATATCGAGAAAAAGGATGAGATCGGTACTCTCGCCATCGCATTTAACGCCATGATTGCTGCGATCAATGAGCGAAGAGAGGAGTTAACGCAACATCGGGATCAACTGGCAAGACAGGTAGAGGAGCAGACCGCCAATATTCGCGCCGTAGTCGAATTTGCTGCCGATGCGATTATCACCATCGATCACTCCGGTACGGTGCTCAGCTACAATCCGATGGCAGAGACCATCTTTGGCTATAGACAAGAGGAGGTGATGGGGCATAATGTCAAGATGCTGATGCCGCCAGATACAGCCAGAGAACACGATCGCTATCTTCGGGAGTATCATCGCAAAGCCAACTCACTCATCGGTTCGAGCCGGGAGGTCTTTGGTCAACGCAAAGACGGTACCCTCTTCCCGCTTCTCCTCTCTCTGAGTGAGTTTGAGGTAAAGTCTCCGGCTGGAACCGAGATCCATTTCACCGGCATCCTGCGTGATATCAGTCAACAGAAGGCACTGGAAGGGGAGCTCATTCAGGCCAAAGAGATCGCTGAGGAGGCGAGCAAGATTAAATCCACCTTTCTCGCCAATATGAGCCACGAGATTCGTACCCCGATGAACGCCATCATCGGAATGTCACAACTCCTGCGTGAAAGCGAACTGAACCAGCGTCAACAGCGGTTGATTGCGGGGGTCTGCGATTCCTCTCAACACCTAATGACCCTCCTCAATGATATTCTCGACCTGTCGAAACTAGAGGGGGGACGAATGGATCTGGAGCAGATCCCCTTTGATCTGCAGCAGCTCACACAGGCGATTATCGACACCCATTGGGTGATCGCCTCACAGAAGGGGATCAACCTCGACCTTGAGCTGGAGTCATCTCTTCAGGGTAATTTCCTCGGCGATCCATCTCGTCTGCGCCAGGTGCTGAACAATCTGCTGGGCAACGCCCTTAAATTTACCGAACAGGGTGCGGTTACCCTCCGTATCTCTAACGCAGTCACTCCGGGAGAGGTTCTGTTTGAGGTGATCGACAGCGGTATCGGTATCGCGACCGAGCGCCAGAAGCAGATCTTTGAACGCTTCACTCAGGAGGATGGCAGTATTAGCCGGGTCTACGGGGGTTCCGGTCTGGGAACGACGATCTCTAAGGAGCTGGTGGAGTTGATGGGGGGGGAGATCGACTTTAACAGCGTTATCGGAAAGGGGAGCAACTTCTTTTTTCAGATCCCCCTTCCCACCACCAGCAGGGTGGTTGAGGAGAGTGAAACCGGTTCACGGATCACCCCTCCTCTTCCCCCGCTTCTCATCCTGCTGGCTGAAGATACCCCCCTCAATCAGGATCTTGCCCGCATCCGCCTCGAAGATAAGGGGCATCAGGTAACGATCGTTGCCAATGGTCTTGAGGCCGTTGCAGCTGCCACAAATCACCGTTACGATCTCATCCTGATGGATATGATGATGCCAGAGATGGATGGGCTTGAGGCGACTCGCCAAATTCGTAACTTTGAAGAGGCGCAGCAACAGGCGAGAACCCCGATTGTCGCCCTAACCGCCAGCGTTACGCCAAAAGATCGCGAGATCTGCTTCGATGCGGGATGTGATGCGTTCGTCCCCAAACCGATCGATTTTAGCCAACTCCAGCGGGAGATGAAGGCCCTTCTGAAGCTGGAGGGGCGTACCACCCCCGCAGCAGCAGAAGCTCCAATTTCCACGAACGCAGCGGCTACCCTCCTCAACCGTGATGAGGGGTGTGCAACCTGGATGGGAGAGGAGAATTACCACCAAGCCCTAACCCTTTTTTGTCAGGACTACAGCGGCTTCACCGAGGAGATGGAGCGGTTGATCTCAGCGTGTGCGTGGGAGAGCGCGTACCACGCAGCTCACCGTCTAAAAGGGGTTGCTGGCTCCCTCGCTGCCCATCATCTGGCCACGATAACCGCTCAGATTGAAGGCGTTTTGCGCCAGATCTCTAACGGTGAACAATCCCCACTCGAGTTGCAACCGCATCTAAAACAGTGGCGGGACTCTATTCAGGGCACAATTCAAGCGATGGAGGAGACGCTGGCCGTTGCGACCACTACCGCGACACCGCCACTTCACTCTTCACCTCATGATCTTCTCCCACTACTACTGCAGCTGCAGCGTTCACTTCATCAGGGTGAACATAACGACGATGCGATCCATAAGCTCAGCCACCACTGCCACACCCCCCAATGTCAGCAGCTGCTCCAGCTTATCTCCCGTTTTGATTTTAAGCCTGCGGTCACCCTAATCGGAGAGATGATCACCCGCGAAGAGAGGAGAGCGTCGCAGTGACCCTTCCCCTCTCCTCCAAATTCCGTCTTCTTCTGGTCGATGATGAACCCAATAACCTTCACCTCCTCAACTACCTCCTCAATGAGGCGTATGAACTCAATTTTGCCAAATCGGGGGAGGAGGCGCTGGATCGGGTGGAGCAGCAGAGACCGGACCTAATCCTGCTCGATATCATGATGCCGGGAATGGATGGGTATGAGGTGTGCCGCCGGTTGAAACAGCACCCTGAAAACCGCGCCATTCCCGTTCTCTTTCTCACCGCGATGAGTAACGATGAAGATGAGGCCCTCGGCTTTGATCTCGGGGCGGTAGATTACATCACCAAACCGATTCGCCCCGCCGTTGTCCAGCGCAGGATCTCTACCCATCTCCAGCTTAAAAAGCAGCAGCAGTACTGTGAGCAGCGGGTCATCAGTCGCACCAAAGAGCTGGAGCGCAGTCGTCACCAGAGCCTGAATATGTTGGGAAGGGCGGCGGAGTACCGCGACAATGAGACCGGACTCCATGTGGTGCGCATGGCCCGTTACTCCCAGCTTCTTGCCCGTCGCTACGGTCTGAGTGAGAGCGAGCAGAATCTAATCCTGAACGCCGCTCCGATGCACGATGTCGGCAAAATTGGCATCCGCGACAGCATCCTGCTCAAACCGGGAAAGCTGGACGAAAAGGAGTGGAGCGAAATGAAAAAACACCCGGAGATCGGGGCCAAAATTATCGGCCAGAGCGGCATGGAGACCGAAATTTTCAGGTCCGCACACCAGATCGCACTCAGCCACCACGAGCGGTGGGATGGGAGTGGCTATCCCCAGCAACTGGAGAGAGAACATATCCCGCTCTCCGGTCGCATTATCGCCATTAGCGATGTCTTTGATGCCCTCACTACAGCCCGCCCGTACAAAAAGGCGTGGCCCCTGGAAAAGGCGCTGAAGCTGTTACAAGAGGAGAGCGGACGCCATTTTGACCCCAATCTGATCCCGCTCTTCTTTGATATTCTGCCGCAAATACTCACCACGATGGAACAATTTAAGGAGCAAGATCATGAGCCGGAGTAACTGCTCCCACAGCTATCTATCCCCTCTCTTCCTACTGCTATTGCTACTCTTCACCCTCCCCCTTGCAGCGCAGGAGTTTAAAAGGATACTGGTGGTAGAGACCATGACTCTGCCCGGGCTGCAGCTAAGAACCGGTTACTTTGAAGATGCTCTGGCCAAATTTGGGTACATTAACGGCGAAAATACCATTCTCGAGGTGATTAATATCGAAAAAGAGGCCATTTCCGGTGCGCAGAAGGTGGTGACAGCACTCCAACGGAGCCGACCCCACCTTGTGGTGAGTGTCGCCACCCTCGCCTCTCAGGTGACGCAGAAGGTGCTTCAGGGAAGAGATATTCCTCAAATCTTCTTTTTTGTCTCGGATCCGGTGGGTGCCCACCTCATCACCCAACTGGAGCAGCCCAGCGGTGCCAATATCACCGGATTTATCCATAGTCAGACCCGCGAAGATACCCTCAATACCGTCATCTCGATCCTCGGAATAAACACCAAGGATCCGTGGCAACTGGCGATGATTCACACCGACTACCCCTCCTCTCTCAGTGCGGTGAAGGGGTATCTTGAGGTATCTCTTCGCCGTCCGGAGATCTCTTTCATTCCGATAGAGACCGAAATTCCCCCCACTCAGGGCGATATAGAGGGCACAATCACTGCCCTCACCGCTGCACTGAAAAAGCTCCCACCTGGGGTTAAGGGGATCTGGATCGCCGAAGGACCGTTCGGAAGAAACCCCGATCTCGTTCGGGCGTTACACAAAGCGTCCCCTCTGCCTCTCATCTTCGCCCCCAACAATCTGGCGGTTCGCCACGGTGTCCTTCTCAGTATCAGCTCCGATCCTGAAGAGGAGGGGTTTGAGGCGGCGCTCCTCGCCAACGCGGTCCTCTCGGGTGAAGATGCCGGAGCGATCCCGGTGATGCGTCATCAGGTCTCGAAGATCACTGCCCATAATCAGATCGAAGAGATACTCGGGATCACCATCCCAGAGCGGTTGAGGGAAGAGATCGAGTTCTGTTGCGAAACCACCCCCTAGATTAACGCACCCTCATCCCGGCAGTAGCGCCCTCATCGGGAGAGAGGAGAAAGATCTCTTTGCCACCGGGGCCGGCCGCCAACACCATCCCCTCGGAGAGGCCAAAACGCATCTTGCGCGGAGCGAGATTGGCGATCATAATCGTCTTTCTACCTATCAGATCCTCGGGCTGATACGCCGATTTAATTCCCGCAAAAACATGGCGCTGACCATCGCCCAGATCGAGCTGTAAAGAGAGTAGCTTATCCGCCCCCTCCACCGCTTCCGCAGCGACAATCGTCACCACCCGAAGATCGATCTTGGCAAAATCATCATAGTGAATCGTCTCCGCAACCGGCTCAATCGAAGCGGGTTCAGGCGTCGCGGTACTCCTCTTCTCCTCCCGCTCTTGGAGATCCGCTTTCGAGGCTGCGACCATCGCCGCAACACTACTCGCTTCAATACGGGTCATCAGCGGTTTAAAGTCAGCAATCACATGGTTGAGGAGTGGCCAACGGAGACTATTCCAGTTCATCTCCTCAACATTTAAGAACTGCTCGGATGAAGCTGCCAGTTGCGGCAGCACCGGCTTGAGATAAGCGACAATGATCCGAAACATATTCAGCCCCACGGTACAGATCTCCTGTACCTCCTGAGCACCATCCTCTCTTTTGGCTAAAACCCACGGCTTCTTCTCATCAATATACTGATTGGCCTCATCCGCTATCTTCATCACCGCCCGCATCGCCTGACCATACTCCCGTCGCTGATAGAGGTCGGCAATCTCCTCCCCTTTGGCGACGGCCGATTTCAGCAACTCGGGATTGTCGAGGTGGGATGCGAGTCGCCCCCCATGCAGCTTATGGATAAAACCGGCACAGCGACTGGCGATATTGACCACCTTCCCCACAAGATCGGAGTTAATCTTCTGGGTAAAATCTTCAAGATTGAGATCAATATCATCAATACCCGAGCCAAGTTTCGCCGCAAAGTAGTAGCGAAGCGCCTCCGGATTGAGGTGTTCGAGCCAACTCCTCGCCTTGATAAAGGTGCCTCGTGACTTCGACATCTTGGTGCCGTTGACCGTTAAAAAGCCGTGACAGAAGACCGCGGTCGGTGCGCGAAAACCGGCACCCATTAACATCGCCGGCCAGAAGAGGGTGTGAAAATAGGCGATATCCTTCCCAATAAAGTGGTACAGCTCCGCTTTGCTTGCCGCTCCCCAGTAATCATCAAAGGAGAGATCACGCCTTTTTTTGCAAAGATGTTTAAAGCTGGCCATATAACCGATGGGGGCGTCGAGCCAGACATAGAAATATTTTCCCGGTGCATCAGGGATCTCAAAACCGAAATAGGGGGGGTCA
>JADFYS010000066.1 GCA_015232955.1 Gammaproteobacteria bacterium | reverse complement strand
GATTGCTGCTACATTGGTATTAATTACTTGTGCCATGACTATTTCTCCTCATGCACTTTTGGAACCTCGGTTCCAGCTCTATTTTTAGCGTATACACCCGTCTCAATACAGGCGTTCTCCGCTACCTTGTGTGGTGCCGTTTCTCTGCAGGGGCACCACCTCCTGCCGGCCTGACGGCCACCCCAATCTGGGGTCTGCCCCAAAAGATCGCTCTTTTGGTGCGAATTCGTTCCTCTCCCTCCGAAGCTTGGACGCACTGCGCCTCTTGGTACCGGTTTTCCCTTCAGCGACACCCCTCTAGCGAAGAGAGGTGCCGGGATCTAGTTTAAGAAAGTGAAGGAGGTTGATCCCCTATCCCAGAAGCGACAGCACATTCTGCGGCAGGGCGTTGGCCTGCGACAGCATCGCTGAACCTGCCTGTTGCAGGATCTGGGTTCGGGTGAGGTTGGCACTCTCTGCCGCAAAGTCGGCATCGAGCACCCGACTTCTTGAGGCGGAGAGGTTCTCCACCGCCGTCTCATTGGTACGAATGACCGACTCCATCCGGTTTTGGGATGCACCAAACAGACCGCGCTGTTTGCTGATGGCATTGATCGCAGTATCCATTAGAGCGATGGCAGCACTGGCACGAGAGACCGTATCTACCGCAGCCCCCCCATGCACATTGGAGACATTGATAAAATCGATAGTGAGCTTATCTCCGGCATCGGTTCCCACCTGATAGGCGATAGCGGCTGAGGCACCGATCACTTTGGTGCCGTTAAAGGTGAGTTTGTCGGCGACACGATCGATCTCTGCCGTCAGCAGTGTCACCTCAGCATTCATTGCCGAACGCTCGGTGGCAGTATAGTTACCATTGACCGACTGTACCGCCAGCTCGCGAATACGCTGCAGCATATTGCCTACCTCTTGCAGACCCCCTTCGGCGGTCTGAATCATCGATATGGCATCGCTGGCGTTGCGTGTGGCTTGAGTGTAACCCCGGATCTGTTTGGTCAGACCTTCGGAGATAGAGAGACCGGCAGCATCATCTTTGGCGCTGTTTATTCTCAGCCCGGAAGATAACCGCTGCAGAGAGGTCTGGAGACTCGCTTGCGACTTATTGAGGTACCGCTGGGCACCAATCGCAGCGACATTGGTATTAATTACCTGTGCCATGATACACCTCCTCATGACAAATTGAGAGTTTTCACTCTCCGTTTTTCCTAGCGAATATATCTTTTCAATTTAAGATATTTTCCGCTCCCACCCGAAATAGCGGCAGCTGCACGGCAAACTTTAAGCCGCGCAGAGAAAAAACGGTCAGACCAGAGGTATTTGACACCATGTAAGCGGGAGTAGATCTCCCGTAACGACGATAAATTATCTCATAAAAACATTAAGTTAATTGCATTGGAGAGGGTTGTTTCTCTCTACAAAAAAAAGACGGAATTAATCCCGACCCATTGTCAATAAACAATGACCAAGAGCGGCCCCAAAACAAGAGAAACTCAGAGAAAAGGGTGAAAATGGGGGCATCAGCGCATGCCCCTCGCCTAAAACCCTAACTCAATAGCGACAACACATTTTGTGGGAGTGAGTTGGCCTGCGCGAGCATCGCCGATCCCGCCTGTTGCAGGATCTGGGTGCGGGTGAGATTGGCAGTTTCCGCAGCAAAGTCGGCGTCCGTAATACGACTTCTGGAGGCAGAGAGATTCTCCACCGCGGTCTCATTGGTACGAACCACAGACTCCATCCGATTCATCGCTGCCCCGAGTTTGCCCCGTTGCGTGCTAATGGTGCTAATCGCGGTGTCCATCTTCAAAATGGCAGAGTTGGCGTTGGCAACGGTATCGATCGCCGCAGCGGCGTGGACATTGGAGGCGTTGGTGAGATTAACTGTCACCGTATCACCGGAGTCGGTCCCCACCTGGAAGTTTACTGTTCCGGTAGATCCAATCACCTTGGTACCATTAAAGGTCAGTTTTCCAGCCACACGATCAATCTCAGTGGTAAGTTGACTCACCTCTGTATTGAGATCGGTTCTTTGGGCCGAGGTGTAGTTGCCATTGGCAGACTGTACCGCCAATTCACGCACCCGCTGCAACATATTGCTAATCTCCTGGAGACCACCTTCGGCAGTCTGAAGCATAGAGATAGCATCACTCGCGTTACGGGTAGCCTGATTGTAACCACGGATCTGTTTGGTCAGCCCCTCGGAGATAGAGAGACCGGCAGCATCGTCCTTGGCGCTATTGATACGCAGACCAGAGGCGAGGCGTTGAAGTGAGGTCTGCAGGGAACCCTGAGACTTATTGAGATAACGCTGCGCACCAATCGCAGCAACATTGGTGTTAATGACTTGTGCCATTGTAACTTTCCCCACACATGGCAGACCACAAGCTGATCAAGACTTGCGGTCTGCGTGAACACATAGCGGATTTACCCCAACATCAGGCAATTACCGCCCCTAAACAAATAAGGCGGCCGCGATAGGGAAAGCTTTAGCACATTTTAAGAAATATTTTCAGAAGAGGTCACATCATGTGTGGGGGTCAATGGCCGCTCCTGACCCAACTAGCGGCAGCACCAAAGGTTTCTTTAAAAAAAATTTCCCTTTTTTTCACCGTCCTGAAGCCGATAAAAACGGTATCATCCCTATTTACCGATTATCCCCATCCAAGGAGAGTTCATTGCAGCCCAACAGCCCAGAGATGAGATTCGTCCGTACCCCGTCAGGGGAAGAGGTCATTTACGAAGTCAACCGCACCACTTTCGACAAAGATGGTTCCACCCTCTACTTCGAACACCACTACCGTGACACCCTGTGGCAAGAGAACAGCTTCTACCTCATCGTCGGCACCGACTCTGGTCTGCTCTATAACTACATCGCTGCACGCGAGACCCTGCCCAAAGGGAGCCGCTACCTCTTTATCGAAGAGGAGCAGCTGTTAACGGCTATCCGCGACAAACTCACTCAACACACGCACCGAACCCTTCATCTCTGCGCGCACCCAGAGCTAAACGAAAAACTGGAAGAGTTATCTTTTAACACCTACTGTATTCTCAATTCGGAGCAGGTGGTTGAGTCGATTGGCGCTCTGGATGGGCACTACGCCCCGCTGACAGATCTCAAAAGCAACATCAGCTCAACTGTTGCCAACCTCGTATTCGTTGCCAAGGCCAACCTCTCCTCTCGCGTCTTCCTTAAGAAGATGCTTGAAAATGTGGCCGAAAGCCAGACCCCCCTCTCCCAGTTTGCAGGGATCTTTAGTGGCAAGACCGCCATTCTTCTCGGCCGGGGTCCCTCGGTGGATCTCGCCTTTGACTGGGTGAGAGAACATCGGGATAACCTGATTGTCGCCGCGGTTTCCAGCCTCAGCAAAAAGCTGCTTCAAGAGAAGATTACCCCCGATTTTGTCTTTACCGTAGATCCCCAACCGGTCTCATTCAATGTCAGCCGAGAGCTTCTCCTGATGGATCAACGCGTCATCCTCTTCCACAAAACCCATGCCGAGAGCATTCTTCTGATGGGGTTCCAGGGGCGGAAGATCTATATCGACCACAAATATCCATGGGCCTCCAAAAATGCCCCGAAAAATATCTTTGGGGTAGGACCCACAGTGGTCAATACCGCGATTACCGCCCTCACCACCATGGGGTTTAGCGAGATATTTCTCGCCGGAGTCGATATGTGTTTCAGCCCCGAAGGCTTTAGCCACTCCAAAGGGACTCGCGGTGCTCACGATATCCCCTTCAGTGGCAGACTAGACCACACCGTTCGTACCAACCGTGGCGGCTATGCAGAGACCGACAGCGCATTTTTCGAAATGCAGCACTCTCTCGCCAACCAGGCGAAGATTGCTCATGGGCAGGGGATCCGTCTCATCTCCATCGCTCCTGATGCCGCCAAGACCGACTTTATAGAGTTCAGAGAGCTTGCAGATCTCACTCTGACCAACAATGAGCCTCTCCAGCTCAAAGAGACTCTAGACCAACACTTCCTCTGGATTAGTGAAAAACAGCGCATCAAATCCCTCAAAGAGACCCTGACCGAGCTAAAAAAGAGCCGCAGGGAGTGCAGAGAGGTGATTAAAAAATCTAAAGAGGCGATTGCCGAGGTCAACCTGCTCTTTGCCAACGAGAGCGATGGCAGAGAAAAAAAACATAGCAACCGTATCGACAAAATCGAAAAAGCCCTCGATACCAAATTTTCTCACCTCATAAACGCCATTAAATATTTTAATATCATCGAGTTTCTAAAGACAATTCGCCACGATGAGGAGTACGGGGATAAAGACAGCAAACTTCGGGACGGCCTTCTGACCTATTATCACGCCTATATTCGCGGCTCAGAACTGCTGGGTGTAGAGATCGATCAGGCGATCACCACCGTCGAGGCCAATCTGGAAGAGTACGCCCCATCCCCCGACTACCCAAAACTGTTCGCCTTCTGGGATCGCTACGCTTCTAGCTGGAGAGCCGTAGCCTTTCTCCAACGCAGAGGGGTTAAGACAACAGAGCTATCTCCAGAAATTCGGGATAAATTTGAGCAGTATCAGGAGAACAGTGTCACCCACCTTCAGGGGCTGACCAGCTTTGAACAGTGGCAGCAGGAGACCGCCACTGAACTCGATCTCACCCATGTCCGCAACCGGGCTGTTGCCCACTTCAGAAACCACAACCGAGAAGGGCTGGAACAGATTATCCGCGGCCTGAAGCTGCTGCAACATCAGGAAAAAGAGGAGCACTTGAACTACTTTAGCGGCCTGCTAGATGAACTCGGTGGCGATAGTGCAACCGCACTTGAGCACTATCAGCAGATCACCTCCGGTTATCTGCTCGAGGACGCCCTGCGCCGTATCGCCTATATCAGTACCACCAGTGGTGATCTGGACAGTTTGGTTCTCGCCCTGGAGTGTCTGAGTCAGATCTCCATCGAATATCTCCTGCAACTGGCCACGGTCTACACCGCTCAGGGCAAGGTCGAGGAGGCAGCGGAGAGCTATACCCGCTATCTGGATCGCTCCCCCAACGACACCTTCGTCCTCTCCCGCCTGGGTGAGCTGTTTGCAGCTACCGATAACCGGGAGGGCGCCGCATTTATCTACAACCATATTCTCACTCTTGAGCCAGAGCACCCGGGGGCGAGAGAAGGGTTACAACGCTTAACACCATAACACGCCTTTTACGGGGGGGAGTTCACCATGTTTAACCACCACTCGGTTCTTGTCACCGGAGGGACCGGATCATTTGGCCAGAAATTTATCCAGACCCTGCTCCAGCGCTACACCCCGCGCCGCCTCATTGTCTACTCTCGCGACGAACTGAAACAGTACGAGATGCAGGAGCGCTATCACGGCAAGATGATGCGCTACTTTATTGGTGATGTTAGAGATCGCGCTCGCCTCTCCCAAGCGATGAAAGAGGTTGATTTTGTCGTTCATGCCGCCGCCCTGAAGCAGGTTCCCGCAGCAGAGTACAACCCGATGGAGTGTATTAAGACCAACATTAACGGCGCCGAAAATGTGGTCTTTGCCGCGATCGAGAATGGCGTCAGAAAGGTGATCGCCCTCTCTACCGACAAAGCGGTCAATCCGGTCAACCTCTACGGGGCTACCAAGCTCGCATCGGACAAACTTTTTATTGCCGCCAACAACATCGCTGGCGAGGATAACAGCCGCTTTGCCGTCGTCCGCTATGGCAATGTGATCGGCTCCAGAGGTTCGGTCATTCCGCTCTATCAACGGCTCATCTGCTCTGGGGCGACCGCCCTTCCAGTAACCGATCCCGAGATGACCCGTTTCTGGATCTCCCTTCAGGCGGGTGTCGATTTTGTGATTAAGAGCTTTGAGCGGATGCAGGGGGGCGAAACCTTTATTCCCAAAATCCCCTCGATGCGCATCACCGACCTCGCCCGAGCGATGGCACCCGATCTCCAGCAGGAGATAATCGGCATTCGTCCCGGAGAGAAACTGCATGAGATCATGTGTCCGGCGGACGACGCCCATCTCACCTGCGAGTTTCCCGACCACTATGTGATCAAACCCACCATCAAATTCTGGAGTGGTCCTGCCGACTACACCACCAACAGACTCAAGGAGAGCGGACACCCCATCACCGCTCGCTTTGAGTACAACTCTAACCTGAACCCTCACTTTCTTTCACTAGAAGAGATTCAACGCCTGCTGGAAGATGTCAGTAAATGATCCCCTACAACCGCCAGAGCATTTCTGAAGAGGATATCGACGCGGTGGTCGCAGTTTTACGCTCATCCCACCTCACACAGGGGCCGGAGGTGGCGGCCTTTGAAGCGGCGCTCTGCAGCTACTGCCACGCCCCTTTTGCCGTGACCACCACCAATGGCACCGCAGCACTCCATCTCGCCCTTCTTGCCCTCGATGTCGGCCCGGGTGATCGCGTCTGGACCACCCCCAACACCTTTCTCGCCTCAGCCAACGCCGCCCTCTACTGTCAGGCTGAAGTTGACTTTGTCGATATCGACTACGCCAGCGGTAATCTCGACCCGCACCAGCTCACAATCAAACTGGAGACGGCGAAGAGAGTTCACCAGCTCCCCAAAGCACTGATTGTGGTCCATTTTGGGGGTAACGCATGCCAGATGGAGGCGATCAAAGCCGTCACAGCACACTACGGGATCGCCCTAATCGAGGATGCAGCTCACGCACTTGGTTCCAGCTACAGCAACGGCGAGAAGATCGGCTCCTGCCACTACGCCGATGTCACCACCTTCAGCTTTCACCCCATCAAAAGCATCACTACGGGGGAAGGGGGGGCGATTCTGACCCGTGACAGCGGTTTGGCGGCAAAGGCGAGACTTCTCGCCTCCCACGGCGTTGTACGGGGGGATCCCGATCGCCAACGCGACGAACCGTGGCAGTACCAGCAACAGCTTCTGGGGTATAACCTCCGTCTCTCTGATATCGCCGCAGCACTCGGCCACTCGCAACTGCAACGGCTCGACCGTTTTCTACAGAGACGACGCCAGCTCGCACAGCGCTACCATCACGCTCTCCAAGCGCTGCCGGTAGACCCACTCACCCCAGAGGCGGAGCTACACCACTCGGCATGGCATCTCTATCCTCTCCACCTGCAAGAGGAGGGCCATATCCGGCAGCGCGCCACCCTTGTCAACCAACTCCTGGCCGCCGGTATTGCGACCCAGGTCCACTTCATACCGGTGCACACACAGCCGTGGTACCAGAAGCTGGGGTTTCACTGGGGTGATTTTCCCGAGGCAGAGCGCCACTACCACACCACGATCAGCCTCCCCCTCTTTCCCGATATGGGCTTTGATCAGCAAGAGTACATCATCGCCACCCTGTCGCGACTTCTAAAAACAATATAGATTACAATCACATGGATAGTAGAATCGATTCCCCTCAGATGAGCGCCTCACCCTTGCCCCCCCTCCCCTTCGAACTCGCCGGAACCAAAATAGGTCCGGGCTACCCACCCTATATGATTGCTGAACTTTCAGGAAACCACGGGGGGGATCTCAACCGCGCGGTGGCGATGATCGATGCTGCTGTAAACGCTGGCGCCGACGCAATCAAGATCCAGAGCTACACCGCAGAGACCATCACTCTCGACCACGATCACCCCGATTTCAGGGTTCCCGACGGCCTGTGGCAAGGGCGACAACTCTATGAACTCTATCAAGAGGCCCACACCCCATGGTCATGGCACGCCCCGCTTTTTGCCCATGCCAAGAAGCGCGGGATCCCCCTCTTCAGCTCCCCGTTTGACCCCAGTGCCGTGTCACTACTTGAGTCTCTACACTGCCCCGCCTACAAAATCGCCTCGTTTGAGCTGGTGGATACCCCCCTTATCGCCATAGTCGCCCAGACCGGAAAGCCGACCATTCTCTCCACCGGAATGGCGACCCCCGCCGAGATCGACTCTGCGGTGACCACCTTCCGCCACCACTCCAGTGCCCCACTCGCCCTCCTCCACTGCACCAGCAGCTACCCTGCACCGCTTGCAGAGGCCGATCTCAACACCATCCCCTGGCTTCAGCAGCAGTTTTCCGCCATTAGTGGCCTTTCCGACCACACGCTGGGCATCACCGTCGCGGTCACTGCGGTCGCCCTGGGTGCCCACATCATCGAAAAACACTTTACCCTCTCTCGTGAAGAGGGTGCCGTCGATGCCGCATTCTCGCTCGAACCCGATGAGTTCGCGGCAATGGCCACCGGCTGTCGAGAGGCGTGGCAGGCGCTGGGGCGCGTTCGCACCGGCCCCTCTCCGCGTGAAGAGGGGAGTCTCCGTTTCCGCCGCTCCCTCTACGCCGTCGCCCCCATTCGCAAAGGGGAGCGGTTTAGCGAGGACAATATACGCTCGATTCGTCCCGCCTTTGGCCTTCCTCCGCACTACCTCAATCAGATCCTTGGCCAAATCGCTCTGCGAGATATTGAGCGCGGAGAGCCGCTCTCACTGGAGATGTTTACCCCCCAGTCCGCTGCAACCGCCACCACCACTCAACAGGGTTAGCGCCAGTCATGTTACGCCCGATCCGCCCCGAGGAGCTGCCCCAGATTCTAAAGTGGCGTAACCACCCTGAAGTCAGACGGGCGATGTTCAATGACCATCTGATTAGCGAGACGGAACACCGAAACTGGTATGCCAATGTCAATCGTGATCCTTCACGAAGGGTTCTCCTTTTCACCTATGACAACATCGCGGTAGGGGTAAGCAATTACTATCAAATAGACCTCAATACATCCAGCTGTTACTGGGGGTTCTACCTCGATCCCGAGGCTGGTGAGAGCTCTGCCCAGCGGCTGAAGATGTGGCTCACCATTCAGAGTGAATCTCTCGCCTACGCCTTTCACCATCTCCACTGCACAACCCTGCGCGATGAGACCTTCGCCTTCAACCATCAG
>JADFYS010000065.1 GCA_015232955.1 Gammaproteobacteria bacterium | reverse complement strand
TACCTCCTGCATCCATGCAGTCGTGCATTGTTCTACCTTCGTCCATCCTTGGACTCGTACCTTCGGCATCCATGCCTCCGTTGCACTGCACCACCACAAACGCACCCTTCACGGTGTCCAACTGCGGATTTTAGGTTGAAACAGTCACCACGGATCTCTGTGCTCCTCCCCTTCTATAACTGTGCGACCACAATTGCAGCCACCCTCCGCTCCATCACCGCCCAGACCCTCTCTACATGGGAGTTGATTGCCGTCGATGACGGGTCCAGCGACCGTTCCGCAGAGATCGTTGCCCGATTCGCGGCAGGTGATCGTCGTATTCGTCTTTTTCTCCGCCCTCACTATGGAGTAACCGCAAGCGCAAATTTTGCTGCAGAGGCGGCACAATCCTCCCTCCTTGCCCGAATCGATGGCGATGACCTGATGCACCCTCAGCGTCTGGCTCTCCAGATGGAGTTTCTTCGCCACCACCCCGATATTGTGTTAGTTGGCAGCCGGGTCCAACTCTTTCCAGAACAGCGAGTCGGGCAAGGCAGTCACGAATACCTACGCTGGCAGAACAGCCTGCTCAGCAGCGAGGAGATCGCCCGCAACATCTATGTTGAGCTCCCCGTTGCCAACCCCTCCACCACTTTCCGTCGCGCTATCTTCCTCCAGTTGGGTGGTTTTCGAGAGGGTCCCTTCCCTGAAGACTACGACTTTCAGTTACGCCTCTGTCAGCAGGGGCTCAAGATGGCCAAACTACCGCAGACACTCCTCTTCTGGCGAGATAGTGCACAACGACTCACCCACTGCGATCCCCGCTATAGCCGTGCTGCTTTTACCGCCCTGCGGGCGCACTACCTCCAACACGAGCCCCTGATACGCCAACAGCGTCCCCTTGCGATCTGGGGCGCCGGCAGAAAAAGCCGAAAACGGGCAGCGCACCTTCTTTCTAAGGGGATTGTCCACGCAGTCTGGATCGACATCGATCCCCGCAAAATTGGTAACCTTGTAGATGGTAAAGAGGTGGTCGCTCCCACCTGGTTGGTGATGCCACAACAGATCCGGCAGCGGCCTTTCATCCTCATCTATGTGACTAACCATGGGGCAAAAGAGGAGATCTCAACGCAACTGGAGTCTTGGGGTTACAAAGCAGGGCACGACTATCTTGCTGTGGGCTGATGTTCGCCCTCCCCACCTTCTGAAGTGCACCATATCGCTTCATCAGGGCAGATCTACGGGTCATTAACTGGTACAATGGCGGATGAACTTTGGCACAGCCACTCTGTCCTTTTCGGCATCAGAGACGACCAGCAGATTCAATCAACAGGGTTGCATTCAAAAACCAACTGAATTACTATGTTATAAATTTTCTAATATTCGAGGATTCCAATATGTCAAATTCGACGGAACTTCAACTGCCATTACCCGTTGGTAGCCTCAGCGCCTACATCAATAGCGCCAACCAGATCCCTATGCTAAGTGCCGAAGAGGAGTACGAACTGGGGATGAAGCTGCGCGAAGAGGATAACATTGAAGCGGCTCAGAGACTGATTATGTCTCACCTCCGCTTTGTGATCCATATCGCCCGCGGTTACAGCGGCTATGGTCTTGCCCACACCGATCTGATTCAGGAGGGGAACATCGGTCTGATGAAGGCGGTGAAGCGGTTTGACCCGACAATGGGGGTGCGCCTAGTCTCCTATGCCGTTCACTGGATACGGGCGGAGATCCACGAGTTCATTCTCAAAAACTGGCGCATTGTGAAGGTTGCGACCACCAAAGCGCAGAGAAAACTCTTCTTCAACCTGCGTGGCTCCAAAAAGCGACTCGGCTGGTTTAACAAGAGTGAGGTTGAGACCGTTGCCAGTGAGCTGGGGGTCACCCCCCGCGATGTGATGGAGATGGAGTCTCGCCTGAGCAGCCGTGACATGGGGTTCGATGGTTCACCGGATAGTGAAGAGAGTGAAGACAACGCTATTGTTGCCCCCTCTGCCTATCTTCAGGATGAACGATACGAACCCTCCGCTGAGGTCGAGAGTGAGCAGTGGGAAGAGCACTCCAACCGCCAACTGGCGCTGGCGCTAAAAACCCTTGATAAACGAAGTCAAGACATCATCAACTGTCGCTGGTTGGGGAATGAAAAGGGTCTGACCCTGCAGGAGCTGGGAGATCGCTATCAGGTCTCCGCCGAAAGGATCCGCCAGCTGGAGAAGAGCGCGCTCAATAAACTGCGCAATGTTCTCGTTGTATAGCGCGTAACTGCAGAGGTGTGGGGGGCGCTGGCTCCCCTACCACTACCACCAGGTAGAGAGCTTTAACAGACCGCCACCGCCTCTGGCAGGCCAGAGTGAAACTGAAATCGGATTCGACCCTTCACTCTTCTGATACGGTGAGACAAAGTGGTTGTCGATACCGATAGCGAGCAGGGCAGCAGCCACCACATCGACCTCATCATGTTGTTCGGCCTCGACCCGGCTCCAACCAACATATGTGGCAGCCAGATAGGCCGGTACTCCCCAACTTGCACCATAACGGTGGTGAAGAAACGCTGCCCCTGAGAAGGCCACCGCAGTATGACCAGAGGGAAAAGCCCCCTCATCACCATTGGGTCGTTCCTTATTTACCGCAGCTTTCAGGGCATAGGTAGAGGCCACGGTCGCCAGAAACGAACGCCCAAACTCATTCGCCCCCTCCCGATCCCGCAATGATAACGCTTTCCCTGCCGCCGCTAGCGGTAGCAGCAGACGCAAGCCGTCCCCTGTCTGCTCACTGTCCGCGGCGGTAAGTAGCGTAAACGGGTAGAGAAGAAGCAGTAGAAGCCATAACCGCGATAACCGCCTCTGTGATGATATCGGTCTGAAGGTTACAATAACGCTATCTACTCCACCATCACGAATCAATGTCACCCTTCCTCACATCTCGTTTCATGCTCTGCCTCTGTGGTTTAGCCTTGGCTTCTGAACAAGTTAACGCTCAGCCCCCGCCTTCTTCAGACTGTGAAAATAAATACAATCAAGAGATTATAGATGAAATCTCGAATGACAATCAACTTGTTTTTAGTGCAGACAGGGTAGAGCTTGAGAATGACAACCTCTTCTCACTCCAGGGCGAGGTGAAGATCAATGGCCGTGGTCACTATCTTCAGGCGGATGAAACTGCTTACAGCCGTCAGAGCGAACAGCTCCGTCTCACCGGGCAGGTGCTCTACCGTACTCCTGAGTTCTCGCTTAACAGCGAGCAGGCCGATCTTGATCTGCGCGACAACAGCGGTTCTTTCCGGTCCACTCGCTTCTTCTATCCGCGAATGCACGGCTCGGGAGAGGCTTCACTGTTTGAGATCTCTAAACAGAACCTCGCCTCACTCTACGATGTTGCGTTTACAACCTGCCCACGCCCCCCAGACGGAGGCGAGCCGGACTGGAGCCTGCACGCACCACATCTAACCCTCGATCGCGAACACAATCTCGGTGAGGCCACTCACCTCTTTATCAAAATCGCAGGGGTTCCCCTACTCTATCTACCCTATATCAACTTTCCTCTTGCCGGACGCAAAAGCGGCATCCTCCCCCCCAGCTACAGCCACTCTGAGAGTGATGGTTACGACTTTCAGCTCCCTTTCTACTGGAACATCGCCCCCAATCAGGACGCAACCTACACCCCCAGAACCATTCAGACGCGGGGGGTGATGCAGCAGTTGGAGTGGCGCCACCTCCTCCCCTCCCATCAGACCGAACTCAATTTGGCCTATCTCCGCCACGATCAGAGTGAACCGGATCTCTCATCGCGCCACTTTGGCCGCATCTCCCACCGTTTTAACCACGCCACGGGCTGGTTCACCACCCTGGACTACAACCATGTGGCAGATAGAGAGTATCTCAACCAACTGGGAACACCGTTCCACAACAGTGATGATCTCCGGGTCAACCGCTTTCTGGAGGGGGGGTTCCGTAGCAGCACTCTACACTGGAACCTCTCCCTACGCAGGGATCAAGAGTTGAGCGACAGTGTCACCTACCGTCAGCTTCCGGCAACCTCCTTTCTCTGGAAGCCATCATCTCTGCGCTGGATTGAAGCGGAGATCGGGGGGCAGTGGATACGCTTCCAGCACCCTACAGAGACTACGGCAGACGGTGACCGCACCACCCTACGCCCCGCGCTCCAGCTCTCGCTTCAAGGGGCCGCAGGTTTTATCACCCCACGCCTCGCCTTCAATCTTAGCCACTACCAACTTCCAGAGGAGAGTGCCCTTGAAGGTGCTGCCCAGATCACCCCGATCTTCTCCATCGACAGCCAGCTGGTTTTTGAACGCCCTCTCCTTTTCAACCAGAAAAGCTGGCGCCAGACGCTTGAGCCGCGACTCTACTATCTCTACATCCCTTTTAAGGATCAGTCTCAGCGACCCAACTTTGACACCACCCCGCTCGCCCTAAGCTGGAATCAACTCTTCTCTCCCGACCGTTTTAGCGGCAACGATCGCCTTGGTGATGCCCACCAGATCACCCCGGCACTCTCCAGCCGCCTCTACGATCCCCTGGGCAAAGAGCGAGTACGCCTTGCGCTGGGTCGGATCATTTCGTTAGAGCAGCCCAAGGTTGACCTCAACGGAGCGTGGCAGCGACTGGAGTATGCCTCTTATGTCGCTGAAGCGACATTTCTGCCGTCTACCTCGTGGAGCCTCCACCATAGCCAGCAGTTTGCCGTCGATGGCGACTCGCGTTCGACGACAACCACTCTCGCCTACCAGCAACCGCAGCAGGGAGAGATGCAGCTCAACTATCGCCACCAACCCCCACTGGAGCTACGGCAGGGAGATCTCCTCACCAACCTCCGCCTCTCACCTCGTTGGCAACTTATCAGCCGTTGGCTCTACGATCTAGAGCTGGATCAGACCCTAGACACACTCTTGGGAGTGGAGTACCGTAGCTGCTGTTGGGCAGCCCGCGCTATCGTCCGTGATGAGTGGAAAAGTAGTAGTGAGACCACCGAACGAAGTTACTATCTAACACTGGAACTGACCGGCCTCGCCCGTTTTGGCGGCTCACTTGAAGATGAACTAGAGCACGGCATTCTCTCCGCAACCTCCCCCTAACCCCCGATTTTCAACACGCAAAACTGGACCCAACCTTATGAAATATCCAATCCTGCTCCCCCTGCTTCTTTTGTTACCACTGCCGCTTCAGGCATCCATTTCAGAGATCAACACGATTGTTGCTGTCGTCAATGAAGATGTTATCACCCGTCTCGAACTGGATGAGCGGATTGAGACCACCCGCCTTCAGCTGCAGGCTGCACAGAAACCACTGCCAACGCAGAGTCAATTAGAAGAGCAGATCCTGGAGAGGCTGATCACCGAGCGGATACAGCTTGAACTGGCGAAGATGATCGGCGTTAGCGTCGATGATGAGACCCTGAATACCATCATTCTCAACATTGCCCAAGAGAACCGTCTATCGCTGCCCCGTTTTCGTCAAGCGCTGGAGCAAGAGGGGATCACCTACTCCGCTTTTCGTGAAAAAATTCGGCAGGAGATCACCATCTCACGCCTGCAGACAAAGCAGGTGGACAGCAAAATTGCAGTGACCGAGCAGGAGGTCGATCACTTTCTCGCTACATCTTCCGAACTGAATCGTCATCGCGAATATCGCATCGCTCACATTCTCATCTCTACCCCCGAGGCGGCAACTCCGCAGGAGATTCAACAGGCGGAGACCGAGGCCAACGCCCTCTACCAGCAGCTGCGCCAAGGGGCCTCCTTTGAAGAGTTGGCCATTGCCCACTCCGATAGCCCTCAGGCGCTGGAGGGGGGCGATCTCGGTTGGCGTAAGGCCGACTTTTTGCCAACGCTCTTCGCCGATGAGGTGCTCACCATGAAAAGCGGGGCGATCTCCCCCCCACTTCAGAATAGCAGTGGCTTTCATCTTATCAAACTGGTGGAGCAGCGCAGTGACCAATCCTTCCTCGTCAAACAGGTGAATGCCCGCCACATTCTGCTGGAGGCGAAAACTCCGGCAGAGGCAGCCGCGGCAAAAGAGAAACTGTCACAATTAAGAGAGGCGTTAATCCAGGGCGCCGATTTTGGCACACTGGCGCGACAATACTCGACCGACCCAGGATCTGCCACCAAAGGGGGGGAGCTGGGATGGGCCGAACCCTCCACCTATGTGGCTGAATTCAGAAGATATCTTCAGACTTTGAAAGAGGGTGAGATCTCCCCCCCGTTTGCCACCGAATTTGGCTGGCACCTCCTCCAGCCACTGCAGTGGCGAGAGGTAGACAACAGCGACAGCGTCGCTCGACAACAAGCGTACAAGGCGCTCCATCTGCGTAAGCTGGAAGAGGAGAGGGGCAGCTGGTTACGCCAGATTCGAGACGAATCCTATGTTGAGATCCGTCTCAATCAGTAATCAGAGCCACTACAACCGACCCATGCCCCCCCTACCCCTCGCCTATACCGCCGGAGAGCCGGCAGGGATCGGCCCCGATCTCATTATTCAGCTCTGCCAGCAGGCACCGTTAACCGATGTTGTCGTGATTGCGGATCCCGCACTCCTCCAGCAACGGGCGAAGGCGCTGAATCTGCCACTCACCACCCTTCCCCAGGATCAACCACCCAGCCGCTGTGGGGAGCTCCGGGTCAAACCCTATCCGCTCGCGACCCCGGTCACACCGGGTAAACTGGATACCGCCAACTGCGACTACCTTCTCTCAACGCTCAACGCTGCGGTTTCCGGCTGCCTAGACCGCGAGTTTAGCGCCATGGTCACCGGTCCGATACACAAAGGGATCATCAACGAAGCGGGTATCCCCTTTAGTGGCCACACCGAATACCTTGCCAAGCGTTGCGCTAGGGAAGATGTCGTCATGATGCTCACCGCACCACTTCCGGGAAGCGGGGGGAGAGAGCTCAGAGTACCCCTGGTGACCACCCACCTTCCCTTGGCAGAGGTACCGGCGGCGATCACCCCGCAAAAACTGGAGAAGACGATTACAATTGTCGCTCAGGCCCTTCGTGATCTCTACCATCTCCCCAATCCGGTGATCGCAATTTGTGGCCTCAACCCCCACGCCGGTGAGGAGAGCCATCTTGGGACTGAGGAGAGAGATATCATCGAACCGACCCTGGATCGTCTCAGAAAGGAGGGACACCAACTCATCGGACCACTCCCTGCAGACACCGCCTTCACCCCAAAGCAGATCCTCTCCAGTGATGCCACCATCGCCCTTTACCACGATCAGGGGCTACCCGTTCTCAAATATATCGGCTTCGGCAACGGTATCAACATCACCCTCGGTCTCCCCATCCTCCGAACCTCCGTCGATCACGGCACCGCCCTCCAGCTTGCGGCGACCGGCCTCAGCAGTTGTGGTAGCCTCAGCGCCGCCCTCAATGCTGCCCGTCACTTTGTAACCGGAAAATAACCGATGTCACCCCACCGCCCCCGCAAACGATTTGGACAAAACTTTCTCATAGACAGCGATGTCATTGAAAAAATCGTCACCGCGATCGATCCGCAACCGCAGCAGCCGCTACTTGAAATCGGTCCGGGTCAGGGGGCACTCACTCAAGAGCTGCTACGCCATATCGAGCATCTCACCGCAGTCGAGATCGACCGCGATCTGGTGGCTCTCCTCAGCCGCCAATTTGGTAAGAACAGACTCACCCTCCACAGTGAAGATATCCTCAACTTCTCACTCCACCGCCTCCAACTCCCCCAAAATAAGCGGCTGCGGGTGGTAGGCAATCTCCCCTACAACATCTCCACCCCCCTCATCTTTCACCTGTTACAGCAGTCCGAACTTATCGCAGATATGCACTTTATGCTTCAGGAGGAGGTTGCAGATCGTCTTGTCGCCCCTGCTGGTGGAAAGACCTACGGCAAGTTAACCGTCATGGCCAGTTACCACTGCCGGATAGAGAAGCTCTTCACAGTCCCCCCAAGCGCATTCTCGCCCCCCCCACAGGTGCACTCGGCTCTGGTTCGGCTCACCCCGCATCGGCCACTGCCGGTGGCGGTGGACCAGCTCTCCTCGCTCGAAAAAGTGGTTGCGACCGCCTTTATCCAGCGCCGAAAGACCATTCGCAACAGCCTGAAAAAGATTCTTCCCTCCACCATGATAAAACAGGCGGGAGTTAATCCCACGCTCCGTCCCGAGCAGCTATCCCTCTCTCAGTTCGCCCTTCTCGCCAATCAACTCTCCTCCAGAGCCGATGATTAAAACGGTCGTCACTGTCGCCGACTACCCCCTTGCCAACCTGCGTCATCTGGTTGAAGAGCGCTACCCCCTACAGCTCCACCATATCCCGCCAAACCACCCCATACCCGGTAGCTGGTTTGGCGAGCCAGAGGCGGGACTCATTGCCAACGGTCTCTATGTTCGTGACGACACCCCTATTCACTCCGCACTGCATGAGCTGTGTCACCACATCTGCATGGATCAGGAGCGAAGAAGGCTCCTCCACACCAACGCGGGGGGGGACTACGACGAAGAGAATGGGGTCAATCTGCTCCAGATTATCCTCGCTGACCATCTAAGCGGTTTTGGCAGAGAGCAGATGATGAACGACATGGACAGCTGGGGCTACAGCTACCGCCTCGGCTCGGTACGAGCCTGGCTCGCCGAAGACGCCTCTGACGCTGAACAGTGGCTTCTCAGACACCAACTCATCACTCCAGACCACCACCCCACCTGGAAGCTGCGGCAGACCCGATAGATTGCATATTTGGAAACAGTGGATTTCCGGGTTCTTGAGGTTATACCCACCCAAAATCTGATTTTTGAATAGCCCCACTTACCGACCACTCTAAAAACCGGCGTCTGCAACGGTTTTGGGTATATAATCCTAAAATCCGCGCACAATCATTAGCGTGAAATACATTAGCGTAACCATTCACTCCCCTGGCCTGTTTTAGCCCTCACCCCGGCCCTCTCCCAATGG
>JADFYS010000064.1 GCA_015232955.1 Gammaproteobacteria bacterium | reverse complement strand
GAGGGGGACACTCTGCATCTCCTCTCAGGTGGGGTGTACCCTCGCCTGTAGTTTCTGCTCTACTGCGCGTCAGGGGTTTAACCGCAATCTGACAACGGCCGAGATGGTGGGGCAGGTCGCTCTGGCGGCGCGGCTGTTGGGGATCCCGAAGAATCAAGGGGATCGCGTGATTACCAATGTTGTCCTCATGGGGATGGGAGAGCCGCTACTCAATTTTGATGCAGTGATGCGCGCCATCGCCGTTTTTCAGGATGATTTTGCCTTTGGGATCTCCAAACGGCGGGTGACCATCAGCAGCGCCGGAGTGGTGCCGGCGATCGAACGGATGAAAGCGGTGACCGATGTCAGTCTCGCCATCTCTCTCCATGCGGCCAATGACGCCCTTCGTGATGAGCTGGTTCCCCTCAATCGCAAATACCCCATCGCGGAGCTCCTTCGCGCCTGTCGTCTCTACGCCGAGGATAAGGCGGGAAAGAAGCGCATCACTTTTGAGTATGTCTTGATTGATGGGGTGAATGATGGTGATAGCGATGCCCGACAGCTCATCGCATTAATGAAAACCGTCCCCTCCAAGGTCAATCTTATCCCATTTAACCCCTTTCCCTTTAGTAGTTACCGCCGCTCTCCCGCCTTTCGTGTCGCCAAGTTTCGCGATCTGTTGATGGCTGCGGGGGTGATGGCGGTGGTTCGTAAAACCCGGGGGGATGACATCGCCGCCGCCTGTGGGCAGCTGGTGGGGGAGGTGACCGACCGCACCCGTCGCAGCGAACGCCACCACTCACCCCTCGACGCTGCCCTCGACGCTGGTAGCGGAACTGTGGCGGCTATCCCGCTGCAACAGGGGCAATCGGGATGAGGTGTATCCCCTCTCTACTGGCACCATTTCTGCTGCTGCTCCTGGTGGGTTGTGTCTCTACCGGCCCCGAACCGACGCAAGTGGATAGTGAACGGGCGGCTGAGGCCAATGCCCGTCTCGGGTTGGGATATATTATGAATGGCAATTATGAGGTCGCCCTCGACAAGTTGAAGATTGCCCTCGGCTTCAACCCCGACTCGGTAAATGCCAACCACTATATGGGGGAGCTTTACCGTCGTTTAGGTCGTCCGCTAGAGGCGGAAAAATACTATACTATCGCCATTGCGAAGATGGAGAAGGATGACTCCCTTCTTCACAATAATTTCGGCATCTTTCTCTGCTCTCAGGGGCGGGTGGCCGAGGGGGTCGCCCAGTTTCAGGCGGTCCTTGACAATCCGGTCTATGCGCAAAGAGCAGAAACCTATGACAATATCGGCTACTGTTATCAGCAGCACGGTGATCTGCCAAGGGCGGAAGAGAGTTATCGTCAGGCGCTGAAGTATAACCCCCGCCTGATTAAGTCGCTGTTGGCGATGGCCCGGCTCACCTTTGATAGCGGCAAGTTTCTCTCAACCCGCGCCTATCTCCAGCGCTATGGAGAGGTGGGTGAAGAGAGCGCAGCCATTCTCTGGCTCGGTATCCGTGCAGAGCTGGCGCTGGCTGACTATCCGCGGGCACGCGAGATGGGAGAGCGGTTGGTGCGTGATTTTCCTGCCTCGGATGAGGCGATTCAATATCAGAACATGAGAAAACCATAATGACGGAACACGAACAGCAGGAGACGGTGGCACTAGAGTCTGAATTTGCCGCTATCGGGCGCAGACTGAAAGAGAGTCGACAGCGGGCGGGGCGTTCGCTCGAAGATGTCGCTTCGGAGTTGCGCCTTACGGTAGAGCAGGTCTCTGCGCTAGAGGAGGCGCAGCCGGAGAAGCTCCCACCAGGCCCATTTATACGCGGTTATATCCGCAACTACGCCCGCATCTTTGATCTTCATGAACTGAGTTCGGCTCAACTTCACCTCGAACTCCCCTCCAGTGCCGAAGGCGGTCGTCAACGGCTGTCGCGTCGGGGAGGGAGCAAGAGCGGACGCAATATGGTTGGAATGCTCCTTCTGCTGCTGGTGGTCATTGCGCTCTCTCTTGCCGGGGTCTGGTGGTTGAATCAGCCCCTGGAAAAAGAGCGTGATGTCGCCGCTGAAAGCAGGGGAACCGAGCCGGGGCGTTCAGCCACCGATGCGCCAGTAAGGGGACTCTCTGCAGATCCGCTAGCGGAGAACAGCGCCCCTCTCAAGAGAGGAGAGGAGATCCCTCTTGAGGAGAGTGCTGAGAGCGAAGATCTGGATACCCTGACCCCTGAAGAGATGGCGGTGGAGGCGGAGTTGGATGCCGCCGCAGAGCGCGCATTTGAGGTGGCAGAGGAGAGCGCGCAGAAGGAGGCCGATGCGGCACACCAATTAGCCAGTGCCGAAGGGCAGCTCGACCTTACATTCGACTCCGCCAGCTGGATTAAGGTGACCGATGCCAACGGTGAACGGCTCTCCTTTGGTCTGAAAAAAGAGGGGCAGGAGATCTCGTTGCAGGGGAAACCACCCTTTACCGTCCTCCTCGGTTACGCCCCGGGAGTTGAAGTGGTCTACAACGGTAAACCTTTTGACCATCAGAGTTTTATCCGCAAAGGGATGGCACGGTTTGAGGTCGGTCTGGATGATGCGGAGTGATCCCAACGCATCGTGACTGAAACCGCACTGTTACAACCCCGCCGCCGCTCGCGGCAGATTCAGGTCGGCTCGGTGGCGGTGGGTGGCGATGCGCCGATCTCGGTGCAGAGCATGACCAATACCGACACCTGTGATGTTGAGGCTACCCTTGGTCAGATCAGGGCGCTGGCCGCTGCCGGCGCAGATCTGGTGCGGATCTCTGTCCCGACCCTTGAGGCGGCAGAGGCGTTTGCCCGGATTCGGGCGGAGTCCCCGCTTCCGCTCATTAGCGACATCCATTTTGATCATCGGATCGCCCTCAGGGTGCTCGAGCTGGGCGTCGACTGCCTTCGGATCAACCCCGGCAATATCGGTCGTGAGGATCGGGTGCGTGATGTGGTGGAGAGCGCCCGTGATCACGGGGTTCCGATCCGCATCGGTGTCAACGCCGGCTCCCTTGAGAAGGAGATTCAGCGTCGATACGGTGAACCGAGTGCGACAGCGATGGTAGAGTCGGCGCTGCGCCATATCGAGATCCTCGATCGCCTCAACTTTCCCGATTTTAAGGTGAGTCTCAAAGCCTCTTCCATCGCTATGACTGTGGTCGCCTATCGCCTTCTCGCGCGCCAGATCGAGCAGCCGCTCCACCTTGGGATCACCGAAGCGGGTGGTCTCCGTTCGGGATCGGTGAAGTCGGCGATCGGTATCGGGCTGTTGCTGGCGGAGGGGATTGGTGACACCCTTCGTGTCTCTCTTGCCGCCGATCCGGTGCAGGAGGTGAAGGTCGGCTTCGATATCCTAAAAGGGTTGCAGCTGCGCAGTCGTGGCATCAATTTTATCGCCTGCCCCACCTGCTCCCGCCAGAAGTTTGATGTAATCACCACCGTGAACACTCTGGAGGAGCGGCTAGATAGCGTTGCCAAACCCCTTGATGTCGCAATTATCGGTTGTGTGGTCAATGGGCCGGGAGAGGCGAAGGAGGCGGCACTGGGGATCGCTGGTGGTGAACCCAACCTCCTCTATCGTCACGGTGAGGTGGTAACCAAGGTGGAGAACAGGGATCTCCTCACGGTGCTGGAGTCGGCCATCCGTCAGGAGTTGGAGAGAGAAGAAGAGAGCGCACGATGAGTCAGAAAATTCAGGCAATTCGGGGCATGAACGACATTCTGCCCGAACAGAGCATTTGGTGGCAGTGGGTGGAGGAGAATATCATCGCCCTCGCTTCGGCCTACGGCTATCAGGAGATCCGCCCGCCGGTGGTGGAGAAGACCGAACTCTTCAAGCGATCGATCGGCGAGGTGACCGATATCGTCGAAAAGGAGATGTACACCTTTGAGGATCGCAATGGTGATAGCCTCACCCTTCGCCCTGAAGGGACTGCGGGCTGTGTTCGTGCAGTGCTGGAGGGGGGACTGATCCATAACCAGAGCCAGCGTCTCTGGTACCGGGGGCCGATGTTTCGCCACGAACGGCCGCAACAGGGGCGCTATCGCCAGTTTTACCAGCTGGGGATGGAGGCGTTCGGTTTTGCCGGTCCCGATATCGATGCCGAACTGATCCTCATCACCGCCAACCTCTGGCAACGGCTGGGACTCACCTCGGGAGTAACCCTGCAGCTCAACTCTCTCGGGGATCCGGAGTCTCGTGCCCGTTATCGCGAACAGCTGGTCGCCTACTACCAGAGCCATCACGCAGCGCTCGATGACGATAGTCGACGACGGCTCGAGAGTAACCCGCTTCGCATTCTCGATAGTAAAAACCGGCAGATGGTCGAGATTAACCGCAATGCACCACAGTTTTTCGATCACCTGGATCACGGGTCGAGAGAGCACTTTGATCAACTCTGCCGTCATCTTGAGCGTTGTGGTATCGCCTATGAGATCAATCCGCGACTGGTACGCGGACTCGATTACTACAGCAAGACCGTCTTTGAGTGGGTCACCGATCGTCTGGGCGCTCAGGGGACCATCTGTGCCGGAGGTCGCTACGATGGCCTGATTCCGCAGCTGGGTGGTAGAGAGTCAGCGGCGGTCGGCTTTGCCCTCGGCATGGAGCGGCTGATTCTGCTGCTGCAGCAGACGGAAGAGGCCCCACCGTTGGCCCGCTCCCCACACGCCTATCTGCTCCTGCTCGGGGATGCGGCCCAGCAACAAGGGGTGGCGATTGCCGAAAAACTGCGTCAACAGCTCCCCCGGTTACGGCTGACGCTCCACTGTGGTGGTGGCAGCCTTAAGAGTCAGTTTAAGCAGGCCGATCGTCGCGGGGCTGAGGTAGCCCTCATTCTGGGGGATGATGAGGTGGCATCGGCGACCATCGGTTTTAAACCGTTACGCGAGCGGAGAGAACAGCAGCAGTTGACCATGAGTCAGCTTCATAGCCAATTACAACAGCTTATAGAAGGAGAGAAGTAGTGGAGATTTACCGTAGTGACGAGGAGCAGGAGGAGGCGTTACGCCGCTGGTGGGAAGAGAACGGCAAGATGGCGCTGTTGGGGCTGGTACTTCTACTGTGTGCGGTGGTGGGGTGGCAACAGTGGGATAGCTATCAGCAGCGCCAAGCGGAGGCTGCCTCATTTCACTACAGCGAGATGGAGCGTCTGATTGAGCAGGACAGCGCTGCTGCGCTCGAATTGGGTAGAACGATTATCGGCAACTTTTCCGGGAGTCACTATGCGCTGCTCGCCTCTCTCCTCATGGCGCGGGCAGAGGTTGAAAATGGCGATCTAAGTGCGGCAGAGACCCACCTGCAGTGGGTGCTCAACCAGAAAGAGGATGCGGTATTCACCCACCTTGCGACGGTACGGCTGGCACGAATTCTCCTGGCGCAACAGCGCGGAGATGAGGCGCTATTACTGATCGATGCGACGACACCACCGCCCCCGTTTCAGGGGCTGTATGAAGAGGTTCGGGGAGATATCTATCTTGCCAAGGGGGAGCGCGATCCGGCCAGGCTTGCCTTCAATCGTGCCCTGCAGCATCTCGCCGACGAACCCGGAAAAAAGAGTCACATTCAGATGAAGCTGGATGAACTCGCTCCGGTGGCCATCGCAACACCGTAGTCTGCTGAAGATAACCGCTTGATGATTGTGATTAGGTTTTGATGATATCTAATTGTTTTAGTTGATCTGATATTGAACTATTTAATGATTTCCTTACCTCAATGGCTTCGCAAGATGGAACCCTCGTTGCGTCTGCTACGGCTTCTACCCCTAACGCTGCTGCCGCTCTGGGGCTGTGCAACGGTTGAAAACAGCTCGGCGGAGGGGTCGCCGCTGCGGGTCACCCAGCGTTGGGTGCAACAGGTGGGGGAGGGGAGTGATCGCCTCCACCTTCAATTCACCCCGATAGCCGTGGGCCGTTCGATTATCGCCGCAAGCCATCAGGGTCGGGTCATCGCCCTCGAACAGGAGCGTGGGCAGCGGCTATGGCAGCGCGACCTTCACCTACCGCTCAACACCGGTGGGGTGGTCGCCAACACAGCAGAGAAGAGCCTGCTCCTCTTTGCCGGGGATGAGGTGGTGATCGCACTTGATGCGATCGATGGAGAGGAGGTGTGGCGCTACGAAGCCGGAGGGGAGGTGATCACCCCTGCCGTAGTCTCGGGGAAGCGGGCGCTGATTCGCAGTGGTGATGGTCGTCTGATCGCCCTGGATGTGGCCACGGGCAAGCAGCTCTGGGTCTATCGCTGGTCGGTCTCTCTCCTGACCCTTCGCGGGAACTCTGCTCCGGTGGTTATCGACGATAAAGTGCTCTTTGGAAATGGGGAAGGAGCGCTGATCGCCCTCGATCTCCGGCGGGGGGAGGAGTTGTGGCAGATTAAAGTCGCTATCCCCCGGGGGCGGAGTGAGCTGGAGCGGATGGTCGATATCGATGCCAATATCGTAGTCAGTGGCGATCGGATCTATCTCACCGCCTACGGTAAAGGGATGAGCTGTTACAACATCGTCAATGGCAGACTGCTCTGGAAGCGGGAGGTGGGGGGAGAGAGTGGTGCCGCTATCGCTGATTCGCGTCTCTACCTTGCCGATCGTGACGGGGTGCTCTGGTCTCTCTCAGCCGACGATGGCAGCAGTTTCTGGAGACAGCCTCTGCTGCGCAGACGCCACCTCACTCCGCCGGTGGTCTCCGGTAACTACCTTATCGTCGGAGATGAGCAGGGGAAACTCCACTGGTTCTTGCGCCAGAGCGGTCTGCCGGTGGCAGAAGTGGCTCTGAAATCGTTTAAAGAGTGGTTTCCGCGTAGAGTGACAGATGATCGCTACCATAGCCTCTTCCCCGACAGCCGGGCGATACTCGCCCCCCCTCTGGTTGATGAGAACCGGGTCTACGCCATGGATCAGCGTGGTGTTCTCGCCGCTTTTAGCGCTGTTGTTGCCCCTTAACCCCAGATATTTAACCGGAACTCAACCCCCTCCCATGCAGCTGGTTTTTGCCCTTGTCGGCCGTCCCAATGTCGGTAAATCGACCCTGTTTAACGCCATCACCCGCACCCGTAACGCCTTGGTTGCCGACTTTCCCGGACTCACCCGCGACCGGCAGTACGGCATTGGGGTTGTCGGTAGCAGAGATCCCTATCTGGTGATCGATACCGGAGGTCTCAGTGGCGATGAGCACGGAATAGATGGCTTTATGGCGCAGCAGGCGCTGCAGGCGATCGCTGAGGCGGATGCAGTGATCCTGTTGGTGGATGCGCGGGAGGGGTTGACTGCAGCAGATGAGGGGATCGCTCGGGTACTGCGACAGAAGGGAAAAACGATCCATCTGGTGGTCAATAAGAGCGATGGTCTCAATCCCGAGTGGGTGGTGAACGACTTTTTTGCCCTGGGGTTGGGGCAGCCGATGGCGATCTCCGCCTCCAATAATCGGGGGGTGCGCAGCTTGATGGAGGAGGTGATCGCCACCTCTCCTAGCACAGAGCGGGGAGAGGATCCCGTAGCAGAGGATGGTGATCGGATTAAGGTGGCGATCATCGGTCGCCCCAATGCCGGGAAGTCGACGCTGGTGAACCGGATTATGGGGGAGGATCGAGTGGTGGTTTTTGACCTGCCGGGAACCACCCGTGACAGCATCTATATCCCCTTTGCAAGGGACGATCAAAACTACACCCTAATCGATACCGCAGGGGTGCGCCGCCGGGCGAGGGTGAAAGAGGGGATTGAGAAGTTTAGTATTATAAAAACATTACAAGCAATTGATAATGCGAATGTTGTGGTAATGGTTCTTGATGCCCATAGCGGAATTAGTGATCAGGATGCCCACCTTATGGGGTTTGCTCTGGAAGCCGGCAGGGCGATGGTGATCGCTGTCAATAAGTGGGATGGCCTCACCCCGGATCAGCGTGAGGAGATCAAAAGGATGGTCAATCTCAAGTTCCCCTTCCTCTCTTTTGCCAAAATCCACTTTATCTCCGCCCTCCACGGTACCGGCGTCGGTCACCTCTTTGCATCGATTAACCGCGCCTATCAGTCGGCGATGATCGATGTACCCACCTCACTTCTCACCCGTCACCTCGAAGCGTTGACCCTGAGTCATCAGCCGCCACTGGTGAGGGGGCGACGCATTAAACTGCGTTACGCCCATCAGGGGGGGAAGAATCCGCCGATCATCGTTATCCACGGCAATCAGACCGAATCCCTTCCCGGCAGCTACTGCCGCTACCTTGAAAACGGATTTCGTCAGGCGCTGCAGTTAGAGGGTACCCCGGTGCGCCTTGAGTTGAAGCAGAGTGAAAACCCCTATGCCGGACGGAAGAACCACTTGACTCCAAAGCAGGTCAAAAGTCGGCAACGGTTAGTGAAGTTTTCCAAAAAGAGGGGGAGGTGATCTCCCCTCTGAATGGAATGGCGACCCAGCGGGTTTTTGTCTACGGAACCCTCCTTAAGGGAGAGAGGAATCACGCCCTGTTGCAGGGGGCGACCCTCTGCGGCAGCCACCGCACCGTGCCGATCTACCGCCTGTTCCACCTTGGTAACTACCCCGGGGTGCGACCGGGTGGACAGAGCGCGATCTTAGGCGAAGTCTATTGCATCGACGGTCGGATACTGCGGGCACTGGATCGGTTGGAGGCGTATCCCCGGGTCTATACCCGAAAGCTCATCCCGACGCCGTGGGGTGTGGCGTGGATCTACCTCTATCAGGAGGAGGGATCGCGAGCTCGTCAGATCCCCTCTGGAGATTGGCGAGGTCAGGGGCGGCAACTGGGGGTGTTTCGTTTGTAACAGCGGGATATCTCCTCTAGTCTCGGCGGAACATTGAACCGGTTCGATATTGCGACTATACCCAAGAGAGTTGGAAGCAGCGTTTTCGTAACCGTTCAGACCCCATCACCTGATCTCCCTCTCCCAGCGGGAGAGGGTAGGGGTGAGGGTTAAAAAAGCAG
>JADFYS010000063.1 GCA_015232955.1 Gammaproteobacteria bacterium | reverse complement strand
CATTGGGAGAGGGCCGGGGTGAGGGCTAAAACAGGCCAGGGGAGTGAATGGTTACGCTAATGTATTTCACGCTAAAATCCGCAGTTGGACACCGTGAAGGGCGCGTTTGTGCCAACCGCCGCAAACACAACCACATCCACTGAAAACAAATTGTCAATAATCTCTGCTCTTTGCTAGAATCAGCAGTCGCTTTTCGTAATCAACTATCCAGGAAGAGATCATGGCCCGCGTTACCGTAGAAGACTGCCTTCAAAATGTAGACAATCGCTTTCAACTCGTTCTCGTCGCTTCAAAGAGGGCACGGCAGATAGCCAACGGCAAAGATCCGATGGTAGAGTGGGAAAATGACAAACCCACTGTTGTCGCCCTGCGCGAGATCGCCGAGGGCCTGGTGACACGCGATATTCTTAAAACTGAGACCAACCCGGATAAGATCTTTCAGGAGCTGGTCTCAGAAGAAGAGGCGCGACAGGAAACCATTCAGGAAGACTAAACCGTTGTACCTCATCAGCGACCTTTGTCAGGATCTGAGTGAATATCTCGATCGTGAACTGGTCGCTGAGGTCTATCAGGCCTACCTCTTTGCAGCAGAGGCCCATGAAGGCCAGAGCCGCATCAGCGGTGAGCCTTATATCTATCACCCCATAGCCGTCGCCCGCATTCTGGGGGAGATGCATATGGATCACCAGAGCCTGGTGGCCGCGATCCTTCACGATGTGATCGAAGACACCCCCACCGCGAAAGAGAAGGTGAGCCAGATATTTGGTGAAGAGGTGGCACAGCTAGTAGATGGTGTCAGCAAACTGACCCACATTAAATTCATCACCCATGCCGAGGCCCAAGCCGAAAATTTTCGGAAGATGATTATGGCGATGGTTCAAGATCTGCGGGTGATCTTCATCAAGCTGGCCGATCGCCTTCACAATATGCGCACCCTCGGTGTCCTCCGTCCGGAAAAGAAACGGCGGATAGCTGCCGAAACGCTGGAGATATACGCCCCAATTGCGCAACGAATGGGGTTAAATACGATGCGACTCGAGCTGGAGGAGCTCGGTTTTCAGGCCTACTACCCGCTTCGCTACGCCACCATCCAGAAAGAGGTCAAAAAGGTCTGCGGTAGCCGTAAAGAGATTATGCAGGAGATCGTTGCTGCGATGCAGGATCACTTTCGCGAAAACAACTTCAGCGCATCGATTACCGCCCGCAAAAAACACCTCTACAGCATCTACCAGAAGATGAAGGTGAAGCGCCTCCCCTTTGCCAATGTCATGGATCTCATCGGTTGTCGCATTATTGTCGCCACCATTCCAGACTGTTATCTCGCCCTCGGCCTAATCCACAACCTCTATAAACCGAAACCGGGTCAGTTTAAGGACTATATCGCCATCCCCAAGGCAAACGGCTACCAGTCACTCCACACCACCTTTCTCAGCCGCTACGACTTCCCGGTAGAGGTGCAGATCAGAACCAAGGAGATGGACGAAGTAGCGGAACACGGCATCGCCTCTCACTGGAGCTATAAAGGGGGGAACGATAACTCCAATATGGCCCATACCAAGACCCGGGAGTGGCTTCAAAATCTGATAGAGATGCAACACAACGCCACAGACTCGCAAGAGTTTCTCGAAAATGTAAAGGTCGATCTCTTTCCCGATGAGGTCTATGTCTTCACCCCCCGAGGGGAGATTCTAGAGTTACCACAAGGGGCAACCGGGGTCGATTTCGCCTATGCGGTCCATACGCAGATCGGCAATCGCTGTGTCGGGATTAAGATCGACCACGGCCGTGTTCCGCTCCATACCCAACTCAAAAGTGGCCAGAAAGTTGAGGTGATTACCAGTAAAGGGGCCAAACCCAACCCCGCTTGGCTCAACTTTGTCACCACGGGCAAAGCGCGTTCAAATATCCGCAATTATCTTAAGACTACGCAGCACCATGAATCGATCATCCAGGGGAAAAAACTGCTCGAGAACGCTCTGCTGCAGTTTGACCTCACGCTGGATCAGATCTCCGATGAGAGGTTCAATCAACTCCTGCAGAGTGCCACAATCCGTGACCGTGATGAGCTCTTCCGTCAGATTGGCTTGGGGGATCGCCTCGCCCCAATCATCGCCCGCTCTCTCGCAGAGCGGGATGATGACCCTGAGCTTCAGCTAGATACCCTCGCTTCAGAGAGTCGCCCCCATCTCTGCATCCGCGGCAGCGAAGGGAGTGTGATCAGTTACTCACGCTGCTGCCGTCCCATCCCCGGGGATCCTATCTTCGGCTACATCTCATCCGGAAAAGGGATCGTCATCCACACCCAAGAGTGCAACAACATTCACGAATACCGTAAAAATCCTGAAAAATGGATCGTCGTCGACTGGGAAAAGGAGGTAAAAGGGGAGTTTAAGGTCGATCTCGTAGTTGAAGCTGCCAACCGCCGCGGAGTTCTCGCCAAAGTGGCCAGCGCCATCGCCGCCAAACGATCCAATATCGACAACATCTTTCTTGATGATCAGGATGGACGCAATACCGCGATCAAGATGACTATCCTCGTCAGCGGACGCCAACACCTGGCGCAGATCATGCGCCAGCTTCGTAAAATTAACAATGTTCTGCGAATTCGCAGAGGGCGTTAACCGGAGAACGAAAATAACGCGATTGCGGAGCAAAAGGGGATACCCCCCCAGTCACAACTAGTGTAAGATCCCCAACCTGATTTCGGGGCGTAGCGCAGCCTGGTAGCGCACCACAATGGGGTTGTGGGGGTCGGAGGTTCAAATCCTCTCGCCCCGACCATATTTTTGGTCGGTGAATCAGTCTATGACACCTTTATATACCCAAGATACCTGGAAACATTGGCTTTCAGAGGGTTGAGGGGGTGCGGATCCCCTAAGGTTCATGTTTCAAAGTGATGACATCAAAAGCGACCCTTCTCGTCTGCATTCACCAGCGTAGCAGCAACGCCTCCTGTGGTGGCAGAGGCTCTGAACAACTCCTTCCCCAGCTCAACCTTGCCCTCGACAAGGCAAAACTGAAGGTCAGGATCGAGCCCATCCACTGCTTTGGTCGCTGTCAACAGGGTCCCATCGTCCGCATCGCACCCGGCGGAGCGTTCTTCAGTGAAGTGACCCCGGAGAGTATCCCCCAAATCATCACTGAACTTCGTCAAGCAATCGCTGCAGCGTCATCACAGCCAGAACGATCGTGATCCTGCAGCCCGGGGAGGAAGATCTCGCTTACAAGAAGAGATTTATCTCCGATACAGAAGCGTGATCGCCGCCCCCAGAGCGGCGCCTCAGCAGCAAAACGATCCCCTACACTCTCCAGTTGAAATCGATCAGAGACAACGGCCATCGCTACTGAAAAGAGTTCAAATCCAGATCGTTGAAGCTGTGGATGGGCAAAGAGAAAGGCCCCCAACGGGTGTTCCCCCAACCGCTTCAACCGCAACAGTTCGCCTTTGAGAGAAGATAGCGGTACAACAGAGTGGGCGAGCACCCACGGCTCCCCTTGACAACAGAGCACCACCTGTCGCACCAGCGCCAGTCGGGCTGGGGAGACACTTAGACGCATCGCCTCTTCCACCGTCGGCCGCTGCAGCTGTTCGCTCACTATCTTTACCTGAAATCGACCACAACAGTGCCCCTGCAGTCGTCGGGTGAGCGAGGAGGCGTCCAGGAGCCAAGGGTTCCACTGCTCTGGGATCTGCCGCCTGAACCGTTTAATAGTGGTGACAGCTGCCAACCCGGATCCGTCCCGTTTCACGCACGCACCTCCGCCCGTTCGAGAAAGCGGTGCAGCAGCCGACCTGCGGCCATCATGCCGAAGATGGCGGTGATGGCAACGCTGGCACCATAACCGAGGCTGCAATCCAGAGAGAGACCGGCAACTCCGGGCCGGGCGTGGCTCACCCCCCCCTCTGCGGTGGGATAGCGGCACGACTCGGTGGAGTAGACACACTCCACCCCGAAGCGTCTTTTGGGATTACTGCTAAAACCGTATTCTCGCCGAAGCAGGGCACGAACCTTGGCCGCGAGGGGGTCGTTTTCCGTCCGGCTGAGATCGGCCAAAGTGATCTGACGCGGGTCGACCACACCACCTGCGGCTCCGGAGGTGATCACCGCGATCTTGTTACGACGACAGTGGTAGATAAGTGCCGCCTTGACCGCTATCGCATCGACCGCATCGATTACCCCATCCACCCGCTTTTCGCTGCGGCTCTCCTCCGTAAGCAGTGGCAGAAACTCTCCGATATTGGAGATAGTCATCCGCTGCTGTTGAATCTGACAGCAGAGATGGCGGTTGATCTCAGCCAACCGCTCTGCCAGCACCGCAACTTTGGGACGACCCACAGTGGAATCGAGGGTATGGAGCTGCCGATTCATATTAGAGGCCGAAATGTCATCATCATCAATAAGGGTGATGTGACCAACGCCCGAACGGGCAAGCGCCTCTGCACTCCACGAACCGACCCCCCCGACGCCCACCACCATAAAGTGGCTCTGTGCCAACATCTCCAGTTGCCGCTCCCCGTAGAGACGCCCAACCCCTGAAAAACGCTCGAGATAGTATTCGTGTTCCACTTTAGCGAAAGATGGGGTCGAGCTGGAGAGAGGGGAGTACCTGATCTACCGTTGGTGGCTGTAGATAGGGGATAGTGCCGAGATGGGGCACTGCTGTGCGCGCCGCTATCGCCTCCACATTGCCGGAGATCTCCGCCATCTGCGGATCGACAACCGATGCCACCCAACCGGCTACCGTCATCCCGTCCGCAGCGATCGCCTGCAGTGTCAGCAGGGCGTGGTTAATCGCCCCCAGGCGAATGCCCACCACCACCACCAGCGGCAGTGCCAGTGCTTGAGCAAGATCCGCTACCGTTTCGTTATCGTTGAGCGGGACCCGCCAGCCACCTACACCCTCCACCACCACCCACTCCACCTCTGCTGCCATGCGGTGATAGTCGGCAACGATGCTCTCCACGGAAATGGTGACCCCCACCTGCTGTGCTGCAATATGGGGGGCGATCGCCGGGGCAAAGCGGTAACGATTGACCCGATCATAGGCGACCGGATGGCTGCTCTGCGTCAACAGCAGTTGCGCATCACCATTCCGCAACCCATCCTCACCCTCTTCACAGCCACTGGCCACCGGTTTCATCCCACAGGCGCGAAACCGGCGCAACTTCAGGGCGTAGAGCAGGGTCGCTGCCACCACACTTTTTCCGACGCCGGTATCGGTTCCGGTCACCAGAACCCCCCTAGCCACACCCATCTCTCGCCGCAACCACAGGGAGGGGAAAGGTGCGCTTCGGCTCGGGTTCTCCCTGCTCAACACCACACCAGGCGTGGCCATAGATCACCTCGTAACTGAGGGGTAAGCGCTGATCCGCTCTCCTGAACTGCTCATACGCGCGGATCATCGCCTTCAACTTACCCGCCCCGGTGAGGCTTTTGCGTCGCTGGGGATGGATGTTATGGGCACCAACCGCCTTGAGATCGTGCATCATCGTGAGGACATCCTGATAGGTGACGGTGAGCAGCTCCATATCAACCACCGGCTGCGCCAGCCCACCCTGAATCATCGCGTCACCGACATCGTGAAGATCGATAAAATGGTTCACATGGATCCCCGCATCAACCTCTGCCCAGCTACGGCGCAACTCATACAAGGTCTCCGGGCCGAGGGTGGAGAAGAGAAAAAGGCCGCCCGGACGCAACACCCGCGCCGCCTCTGCAGCCACCTGTTGCAAATTGTGGCACCACTGCAGAGAGAGGTTAGAGTAGAGAAGATCAAAGCGTTTTTCAGCAAAAGGGAGCCGTTCGATATCGGCACTGACGGCAGCGTGACCCCGACGCCAACGCTGCCACGGGGTAAAACGGCGTCCCGATCGCAGCGCCATTCCGTGAGCGAGATCCAGAGCAACTATCCGCGCCCGGGGGTAGTGAGCGGCCAACTGCAGGCTCCCCTCCCCAGTGCCGGAACCCAGGTCAAGAATAGTGGTCGGCTCAATCCGAAACAGCGGCAGCCGCTGCTGCAGCCGCGTCGCCACCTCCCGCTGCACCACCGCTGCACCATCATAGGCGGCAACCGCCGCCTCAAATGCCGCCCGTATCGCCCGCTTTTGCGGCTGGTCGATGTTATGTTCCGGTTGTAGATTCAAGCCACGGCTCCAACTGTCGCAAAAACTGTTGCGGATGCGAGAGAAAGGGGGCATGCCCCGCTCCGGTGATGATCTCTAGCTTTGAACCCGGTAGCAGTTGGCGCGTCGTCTCTGCCGCCGACCTGGGAACCAGGCGATCCCGCTCCCCGTGCAGCTGCAGCAGCGGAACTGTCAACCGTGCCAGCTTCCGGCGCAGATCGATCTGCTGAAGCCACTCCAGCCCTGCAGCTAACGCTGCGGGATGCGGTTCCTCTCGCTGCTGAACAAGTGCCTTCAACTGGCGTAACTCACGCTTGCCCGCACTGCTTCCCAACGACTGCAGCGCAAAGAAGCGGAGCAGCGTCTGCCGGCAGTCGGCAATCAGCTCTTGGGCAAACTGCTCTAGTAACGCCCTCTCAATTCCATGACTCCAGCCATCATTCACCGTAAAACGGGGGGTGGAGGCGATGGTGACCACCCCTCGGGGAGGCTCACCTCCACCCTCTGCTGCCAGCGCAGCCGCAAGGAGCAGCGTTCCGCCGAGCGACCAACCGATCCAGATCCCCCCTTGTGGCGCTACGCTCCATAGCAGCTGCAGCGTCTTCTCCAGTGTCAACGCCCCCCCCAGATGGTGGTTAAGACCATACCCCGGGAGATCGAGGAGATGACAGTGGTAACGGGGGGAGAGCTGGCGCACCAGATCAAACCACACCGCTCTCCCGCTGCCCCAGCCGTGGACAAAGAGAAGATGAGGCGCCCCCTCATCGCCATAAAATCTCTCCAGCTGTACCCGAACCGGCTCTGCGCCCTCCTCCAGCGCAAGATCACGGCGCTCTAGGGTAGAGGATGGCATACGGTTTCACCACTTACGATCGGATCTTGTTGCCACCCACCTCGGGAGAGGGTATCAAAAGCAGCGAGTAGCCGCTCCAGCGCCTCGTCACTATGGGCTGCGGAGAGGGTCACCCGCAGGCGTGCGCTACCGGCAGGGACGGTGGGGGGGCGGATGGCACTCACCAGAAGACCGTGTTCGAGCAGCGCCTCACTCATCGCCATCGCCTGCCCGCTCTCTCCTACCACTACCGGCTGAATAGCGGTTGAAGAGGGGAGGAGCGGGTATCCCAACTGCATCATCCCCCGACGGAAACGCTCTATAAGCTGCTGCAGACGCTGGCGCCGCCCCTCTTCCCGCTGCACCAGATCCAGGGCGACCAGAGTCGCTGCGGCGATGGCGGGGGGAGGTGCGGTGGTATAGATATAGCTTCTTCCATTCTGAATAATGGTCTCTATCAGCTCGTCATTGGCCGCGATAAACGCCCCGCTACACCCCACCGCCTTGCCCAGAGTCGCCATCCAGATCGGAACTTCCGCCTCGCCCAACCCAAAGTGGGCAATGGTTCCCGCCCCCTTTGGCCCAAGCAGGCCAAAACCGTGGGCATCATCCACCACCAGCCGAAATCTATAACGCTGCGCCAGATCCGCCAGTTGAGGCAGGGGAGCGATATCCCCATCCATGCTAAAGACACCATCAGTGACCAGCAGCTCGGCCCCACCCTGCTGCAGCAGACGCTCTGCAGCGGCGGGATCGGCATGGTCATAACGACACAATTTGGCACGGGAGAGGAGTGCGCCGTCATAGAGCGAAGCGTGGTTCAAACGATCCTGAAGCAAGCGATCTCCACGCCGTGCCAGAGCGGTGACGAGGGCAAGATTGGCAAGATAGCCGCTGCCGAAACAGAGTGCGCGCGGATAACCGCTCAGCTCTGCCAGCCGCTCCTCCAGCCGGTGATGGACCGGGGTGTGACCACTCACAAGATGGGCAGCGCCACTACCCACCCCATACTGTTCTGCCCCATCCTGCAGCGCCCGCACCAGTTGTGGATGGTCGGCAAGGCCCAGATAGTCGTTGCTACAGAAGTTGATCGCCGCCTGCCCCTCCACCTCCACCTCACAGGCAGAGATTCGGGTCACCACCCGCCGCCTGCGGTAGAGCTGCTGCTGCTGCCGCTGCAGAAGATCGGCGCTGTAGCTTCGCAACCGCCTCTACTCTTCCATCGACAGATCAAGGCGCTGCAGCAGGCGACGGTCATCTGCAGTCGCTGCATTGTCACTGGTCAGCAGCTTGTCGCCATAAAAGATGGAGTTGGCACCGGCCAGAAAAGCGAGCGCCTGCGCCTCATCTGCCAACGCCTCTCGTCCGGCAGAGAGACGAATACGGGAGGTGGGAAGGGCGATTCTCGCCACAGCAATAGTTCGGATAAACTCAAAGATATCGAGATCCGGCGCCGAGGCGAGGGGGGTCCCCTCTACCTTGACCAGCAGGTTGATGGGGACACTCTGTGGAGGTGGGGTCAGTGCTGTCAGCTCATGGATCATCGCTGCACGATCTCGTCGCGCCTCCCCCATTCCGAGAATGCCGCCACTACAGACCCGGATTCCGGCAGCGGCAACACGACGAATCGTCTCCAGACGACTGTCGTAGCTGCGGGTGGTCACCACCTTAGGGTAATAGTCGCGCGAGGTGTCAAGATTATGGTTGTAATAGTCTAACCCCGCCTCCTGCAGCCGCTCCACCTGCGCCGCATCCAGTTCGCCCAGGGTGACGCAGCTCTCCATCCCCAACGCTTTCACCCCACGAACCATCTCCAGCACTACGGCGAGGTCACTCTCGGTCGGTTTACGCCACGCCGCCCCCATACAGAAGCGGGTCGCCCCCCCCTGCTGTGCCGCCTGCGCTGCCGCCACCACCTCCTCTACTGCGAGCAGCGCCTCACGCTGCAACGGGGTATCAAAGTGAGCACTCTGAGAACAGTAACCACAATTTTC
>JADFYS010000062.1 GCA_015232955.1 Gammaproteobacteria bacterium | reverse complement strand
CTATATAAGGTAATTATAAATTAATGATTTTACTTGATTTTATCTCATTTCTCTGGCAATCTGTTTCATGTTTTTGACTCGATTTTATCTCAACATCCCATTGCGGACCTGTTTCTTTATCACTGACTCTTCACCTAAGGGGAAAAAAATAGATGGCACATATCGTAATTGTCGGAGCAAGCACGGGTGGCCTGCCCATGGCCTACGACACCCGCTCGATTCTCGAAAAAGAGCACAAGGTCACGGTCATCACCAATCGAGCAGATTTCACTTTTGTCCCCTCTAACCCCTGGGTCGCTGTTGGCTGGAGAACACGAGCTGACATCTCTTTCCCCCTTGAACCCTATCTCAAAAAACAGAAAATCGATCTCATCGTTCAGAGTGTGGAGGAGATCAAACCCGACGAGTCTGCCCTCATTCTCGACAATGGAGAGCGGGTCGAATATGACTATCTGGTACTCGCTACCGGCCCCAAACTGGCATTTGATGAAGTCGAGGGGCTTGGGCCTGAGAATAACACCGTCTCGGTCTGTACCACCGACCACGCTGAACTCGCCTATGACAAGTGGCAGGAGTTTCTCCTCGATCCCGGTCCTATCGTCGTCGGCGCGGTGCAGATGGCCTCCTGTTTTGGTCCCGCCTACGAGTTCGCCTTCATTATGGAGACCGAGCTGCGCAAACGGAAAATTCGGGATAAGGTCCCGATGACCTTTGTCACCTCCGAGCCGTACATCGGCCATCTCGGTCTGGGAGGGGTCGGCGACTCCAAGGGGATGCTGGAGTCTGAGCTGCGCAACGCCCACATCAAATGGATCTGTAACGCCAAGGTCACCAAAGTTGAGAATGGAGTGATGTTTGTCGATGAGCATAATGATGCCGGAGATGTGATTAAACAGCATGAACTGCCGTTCAACTACTCGATGATGCTCCCCGCCTTTAAAGGGATAGATGCCGTCGCCAAGGTCGGCGAGGATCTGGCCAACCCCCGCGGCTTTGTCAAGGTGAATGAGTACCAGCAGAATCCAAAGTGGAACAACATCTATGGTATCGGCGTCGGCATTGCCATCCCTCCGGTAGAGGCGACCCCTGTTCCCACCGGTACCCCCAAGACCGGCTATATGATCGAATCAATGGTCCTGGCAGCGGTCCATAACATCAAAAATGATATTGATGGTAAGGCCCCTGATGAGACCGCCACCTGGAACGCCATCTGCCTTGCTGATCTCGGAGATACCGGGGTCGCCTTTGTCGCAATGCCACAGATTCCCCCTCGCAATGTCTCATGGATGAAGAAGGGGAAATGGGTCCATATGGCGAAGATCGCCTTTGAGAAGTACTTTATCAGCAAGATGAAGAAAGGGACCAACGAACCGATCTTTGAAAAGTATATCCTGCGTGCCCTCGGTATCGAGAAGCTGAAGTAACGACCACCGACCGGTTCCGGACCACTGTTGTCCGGAACCGTTTTGGTATTGGTTATCGCCTATCATGATGTTGATGGGTATTCGTAGCGGTCAACTGCGTTATCCACTCAGGTTGGAAAACAGCAGATAAAAACTGTTGGCCGACAGCCCGGAGATGGCGGTCATCAGCCCCATCACCAACATCACCGGAGGTCCGATCACCTGACTGAGCACTCCGGTGACCATTAAGACGATCAGTATCGGCAGACCGTAAGGTTCGAGGCGAGAGAATTGCCACGAGTAGCGCCCGGGGAGCAACCCAGCCACCACCCGGCCACCATCCAGAGGAGGTAACGGGAGTAGATTCAACACCATAAGCACCGAATTGATGAGGATCCCGGCAATCCCGAGATAGAGGAGATAGATCACCACCACACTCTCTGTCGTCGCCAGAGTCACCACCAGCCGCATCAATAGCGCCCAAACCAGTGCCATAAACAGATTAGAGAGCGGCCCGGCTATCGCCACCAGCGCCATATCGCGCTTCGGTTTTTTGAGATTTTCCCAGGTGACCGGGACCGGCTTGGCCCAACCAAAGAGAAACCCACCCAGAGTCAGCAGCAGCCCGGGAACCAGGATCGTCCCCACCGGATCAATATGGCGAACCGGATTGAGTGAAAGCCGGCCCAGCATCCGGGCAGTGGGATCCCCCAAGCGCCACGCCATCCAGCCGTGCATCGTCTCATGAACGGTAATGGCAAACAGCACCGGCACCGCCCACACCGCAATCTTCTGTAACAGAGTCAGATCCACTCTATCTCCCCCTAGAGAAACGGTTCACTGCTACCCAGACCCTGACGAGCGATCACCGCAACGCCGTCGGTATAATCGACCACGGTGGAGGGTTCGATCGAGCCGTAGCCACCGTCGATGACGAGATCGACCTTCTTCTCCAGTAGCTGGCGAATCTCATAGGGGTCACTCTCGGGCATGGTCTCTCCCGGCAGGATGAGGGTGGTGCTCATAATCGGCTCCCCCAACTCCAGCAGCATCTCCCGGGCAATCGGGTTAGAGGGAACCCGGAGACCGATGGTCTTGCGTTTGGGGTGCATGAGCCGTCTTGGGACCTCACGACTCGCGGGGAGGATAAAGGTGTAGGGGCCGGGAGTAACCGCCTTGAGTACCCGATAGAGGGTGTTATCGACCCGGGCGTAGTTGGCGATCTCTGACAGGTCGCTACAGACCAGGGTAAAGTTATGTGCGGGGGGGATCTGACGAATGCTACGAATACGATCCAGTGCCATCTTATCACCGATATGACAGCCAAGAGCGTAACCGGAGTCGGTAGGGTAGACGATCACCGAACCGTCGCGGATAAAGTCCACCGCCTGCCGAATAAGGCGTTGTTGCGGATTCTCCATGTGGATCTGAAAAAACTGGCTCATTAGACTCTGTTCTCTGCCTTCTCTAAAAACTGCTGCCACACCGGATCACACTCTGGCGGGAGTTGGGGGATCATCCCCAGCCGACTCCAACTGTAGTCGGGATCATGAAAATCGGAGCCGACGGAAGCCTGCAGACCGTGCCGTTTTGCCAGTGTCGCAAGATGGGGGATATCCTGCTCACAGTGACCGCCTGAAACCACCTCGATCCCCGCCCCACCGGCCGCAATAAACTGCTGCAACAGCCGTCGCAACTTACCTGCAGTCAGGCGATAACGGGCCGGATGGGCGATCACCGCCACACCGTTGGCCGCAAGAATCCAGGCTACCGCCTCTTCCAGAGTCGCCCACTGGCCTGAGACATATCCCGCTTTCCCCGGTTTAAGATAGTGTTGAAAGACCGCCCGTACATCGCTGGCGAGTCCCTTTTCTACCAAAAATTTGGCAAAGTGGGTGCGGCTGACAATCCTTCCCCCTGCGAGTCTGGACGCAGCCTCATAACCACCGGGAATACCCCGTTTCTCTAGTCTCCGTCCCATCTCCACCGCCCGCCAGCTACGAAAGTGACGGTTCTTCTCCAGCCCCTGCTGCAGCTCACGGTTATCGCTATCGATCCCCAGACCGATGATATGGATGGTCATTGCACTCCAGGTGACTGAGATCTCAACCCCATGCAGAAAACGCATCCCCAGTGTCAGCGCTGTAGAGTGCGCCTCTTCACAACCATTTACTTCATCGTGATCGGTCAGGGCGAGAAGCGAGATCCCGGCACGGTGTGCTCTCACCACCAGTTCGCCAGGGGCGAGAACCCCGTCAGAGGCGGCAGAATGGGTATGAAGATCGATGGAGTGGGGCAAAAGCGGATCCGATCACAGTTGGGGCGAAAAGTGGCAGGGCAGAGGGGTATACCATCCACAGATGGCCAATTCTAATCCATCTTCCCTCTGCTGTCGCCCCATACTGCACCGACTCCATAAGAATATCACTAATTAAGTAAAAACTAATATAAATACAAGGGCTTTACAACGGGTCAATTGTTCCGTAGGATTCACCCCAGAACAATAAGGGGTAGAGAGAACGAGGTGTTGTCAGCCTTCAGAATTACCCACCAGTAGCTGGTGCATCAAACTCGGAATCCTGTGTTTGGCACTCGCAAAATCTGACTCTAACGGTCACCTCTCTGTGGGTCCGTGAGTCGTTATGTAGGAAAGTACGCACCACAATGATGAAAACCAATATAAGGAGGTATCATGGCGTATAACATTTTTACCAAGGCTGTACTAGCCACTGGGTTAACTTTTGCCGTCTCTTCGGCATTTGCAGCAGATGTTCCGGTTCAGTCAGGTGCCAGCGACGGTATGCTCGCCAACACCTGTGCGGGTTGTCACGGAACCAACGGTAACAGCACCGGTCCTTCCGCACCCACTATCGCCGGTTATAATCCGGAGTACTTCAAGTTTTCGATGGCCGCTTTTGCCAGCGGCGAGTTCCCCTCCACCATTATGGGTCGAATCGCCAAGGGGTACACCGAGGATGAGATCGCCCAGATGGCAGATTTTTACGCCAAGCAGAAATTTATCCCTGCAAAACAGGAGTTTGATGCTGCACAAGCAAAGAAGGCAGACAAGCTGCACGACAAATACTGTGAAAAGTGCCACGAAGATGGTGGAGCCTCACCGGAAGATGAGTCAGGTTTCCTGGCGGGTCAATGGGCACCCTATCTGAGAATGCAGTTGGCAGATTACTACGCCGGTTCGCGTGAACCTTCAAAGAAGATGAAGAAGAAGATGGAGGAGCTGCACGAAAAAGCGGGTGACGCTGGAGTGGAAGCCCTTGTCAACTATTACGCCAGCAAGCAGTAAAACAGGAGGAGATTAAGTATGAGTATTACCCGTCGTGGATTTATGCAAAGTGTTGGCGCGGCAACCGCCGTCGGTCTGATTGGTGCCCCCCATCTCGCTCTGGGTGCGTCAAAAAAGGTCGTAGTGGTGGGTGGCGGTACCGGTGGTGCCACTGCAGCCAAATATATCCGTATGGCTGATCCCAGTATTGAGGTCACCCTAATCGAAGCCAATGAGCACTACTACACCTGCTACCTCAGTAATGAGGTACTGAGCGATGAGCGCTCGATAGATAGCATTAAGTTTGGTTACTCCGGTCTGCAGGGGCACGGTGTCAAAGTGGTACATGATACCGTTTCGGAGATCGATGCCGCCGGAATGGTCGTTAAGACTAAAAGCGGTAAGAGCTACGGTTACGATAAGTGTATCGTCTCTCCCGGGATCAGCTTGAACTACGGGGCTATCGATGGCTACTCGCATGAAGCTGCTGAGTCTATCCCCCACGCCTGGAAGGCAGGTCCTCAGACCTCTCTTCTGCGCAAACAGCTCCATGAGATGAAAGATGGCGGAACCTTCGTCATCGTGGCTCCACCCAACCCCTTCCGTTGCCCTCCCGGGCCTTACGAGCGGGCGAGTCAGGTGGCGATGTTTATGAAAGCGCACAAGCCCAACTCCAAAGTGCTGATCCTCGACCCCAAACCCGCCTTCTCTAAGAAGGGGCTGTTTGAGCAGGCGTGGAAGAAGTTCTACGGTTACGGCACTGACAATTCGATGATCACCTGGAAAGGGACCCCCTCTGGCTCTGATGACAATGTCGTCTCTGCCGTAGATGTCGCTTCCAAAACAGTGACCACCGGATTTGACGATGTTAAAGCGGATGTCCTCAACATCATCCCACCCCAGATGGCGGGCAAGGTGGCGATCGACTCTGGCTTGGCCAATGACAAGGGGTGGTGCCCGGTGAAGCTTAAGACCTTTGAGTCGACCCTGCACAAAAACATCCATGTAATTGGTGACTCCAGTGTCGCGACCGGCATGCCGAAGTCTGGTTACGCTGCCAACTCTCAGGCCAAGGTTACCGCATCAGCAGTGATCGCCATGCTCAATGGTCAAGAGCCTGGAATTCCTAGCTATGTCAACACCTGCTACTCCATCGCTGGCCACAACCACGGCTTCTCTGTTGCTGCTGTCTACAAACTGGCAGAAGACGAGTCGAAAATTGTGAGTGTCGCAGGGGGACTGACCCCGATGGATGCGAGTGAAGAGCAGTTACGGCGCGAAGTTGAGTTCGCCTATAGCTGGTTTAACAATGTCACCAACGACGCCTTCGGTTGAGCACTTAAACCGATAGCTGATTAAAAATGGGGCCTCACGGCCCCATTTTTTTTTCGTAACCGTTCAGACCTCATCACCTGATCTCCCTCTCCCAGCGGGAGAGGGTGGGGGATAAAAGCGCTCCTTACCCCCCCAGATGGAGATCATCAATCAGATCAGAGACCGACTCCAGCCCCACCGAGATACGGATTAGGCCATCGCTAATCCCCGCTGCCTGCCGCTGCTCTGGGGTGAGACGGCCGTGGGTGGTGGTCGCCGGATGGGTAATCGTCGCTTTGGTATCGCCAAGGTTGGCCGTGATGGAGTGAATTTTGGTCTGATCGATCACCCGCCACGCAGCTTCCTGCCCCCCCTCTACCGTAAATGAGAGCAGCGCACCGTACCCCTGCTGCTGCTGCGTGGCGAGAGCGTGTTGCGGATGGCTCTCTAATCCAGGGTAATAGACCGTCTCCACCGCAGAGTGCTGCTCTAACCACTGCGCCAGTACAAGGGCGTTGGCACTCTGTTGGTTGAGGCGGATCTGGAGCGTCTCCAACCCCTTGAGAAAGATCCAGGCGTTAAACGGACTCATGGTCGGTCCGGCATTGCGAAGAAAGCTGTAGACCGAATCGAGCACTGCACCACTGCCCACCACTGCGCCACCGACCCCCCTCCCCTGCCCGTCAAGAAACTTGGTCGCTGAATGGATAACCACATCTGCCCCCAACGCCAACGGCTGCTGCTGAATGGGGGTCATCAGGCAGTTATCCACCGCCAGCAGCGCCTGATGTTGATGGGCAATAGCGGCCAACCGGGTGATATCCACCAGCTCGAGTAGAGGATTGGAGGGGCTTTCAACAAAGAGGAGGCGGGTCTGGGGACGGATCGCCTGCTGCCACCGTTGAAGATCAGCGAGCGGGACAAAGGTGGTCTCCACCCCGAATTTCGCCATAAAATTGGTAAAGAGGAGCGTTGTAGTGCCAAAGATCGATTGTGAGGAGACGATATGGTCCCCCTGCTGCAGCACCCCCATACAGAGCGAGAGGATAGCCGCCATACCGGAGCTGGTAGCCACCGCCCGTTCGCCCCCCTCCAGCGCCGCCAGCCGCTGTTCAAAGGTGCGAACTGTGGGGTTGGTAAAGCGCGAGTAGATATTCCCCGCCTCACTTCCAGAGAAACGGGCAGCAGCCTGCGCCGCGCTATTGAAGGTGAAACTGGAGGTGGCGAAGATCGCCTCACTCTGCTCCCCCTCGTTACTGCGCTCCTGACCGGCGTGAACGGCGATGGTCTCCGCTGCAAACTGCTGCCAAAAATTATCCATGGCCGATCAACTCTCCCTTAAGCGTGATGGTTGTGAAGGTCGATGATCGAGCCATCACTCAACTGACTCTTGGCGTGATCATTCCGGCTCGCATCGAGCTGTTCCAGATACTCCGGGGTGATATCGGCTGTGACATATTGCCCATCAAAGACCGAACTCTCAAAGCCGTTAATCTCTTTCACCTTTTTGTGAAGAACCGCCCGAATCAGATCGTCCAGATCCTGAAAAAAGATACGATCTGCGCCAATTTCGGCGGCGATCTCCGCTTCAGTGCGGTTGTGGGCGATCAGCTCTTCCACCGAAGGCATATCGATCCCGTAGACATTGGGGTAGCGCACCGGCGGCGCCGCCGAAGCAAAATAGACCCGCCGCGCCCCGACATCCCGCGCCATCTGAATGATCTGCTGTGAAGTGGTGCCCCGAACGATTGAGTCATCCACCAGAAGCACATTCTTTTTGCGAAACTCGAGATCAATGGCGTTTAGCTTTTGGCGGACAGAGCGTTTACGCTGCTGCTGTCCCGGCATGATAAAGGTGCGGGCAATATAGCGATTTTTGATAAATCCTTCACGGTAATCGACACCGATGCGGGTTGCCAACTGGAGGGCTGAGGTGCGGCTGGTATCGGGGATGGGGATCACGACATCGATGTCGTGATCGGGCCAGCTCTCGAGGATCTTCTCTCCCAGCACCTCTCCCATCCGCAGCCGCGCCTTATAGACCGAAATGCCGTCAATAAAGGAGTCGGGGCGGGCAAAATAGACATATTCAAAGAGGCAAGGGCGGTATTGAGGATTTTCGGCACACTGACGGGTGTGGAGATTACCCTCCACATCGATAAATACCGCCTCTCCCGGGGCGACATCACGCAGCCGCTGAAAACCGATCACATCAAGGGCAACACTCTCTGAAGCGACCATAAACTCATCACCCACTTCGGTGGTACGGCGGCCGATCACCAGCGGCCGAATGCCGTAGGGATCGCGAAAGGCGACCACTCCATGGCCAATGATCAGCAGTACCACGGCATAACCACCACGACAGCGGCGATGAACACGGCTGATAGTGTCAAATATATCTTCCTTATCCACCCTGCGACTCTTGTTGCGTTGCAGTTCATGGGCAAAGACATTGAGTAGGACCTCTGAATCGGAAGAGGTGTTGATATGGCGCAGATCTTCACGAAAAAGATCCTCTTTCAGCGCCTGAGTGTTGGTGAGATTACCGTTGTGGGCGAGAGCGATACCGAAGGGGGAGTTGACATAAAACGGCTGCGCCAGCGCCGAGGAGGAGCTGCCGGCAGTGGGGTAACGGACATGACCAATCCCCATATTCCCTTTCAGGTTCATCATATCCCGGGTACGGAAGACATCCCGTACCAGCCCGTTCTCCTTACGCAGATAGACCTTCGACTCATCACAGGTCATGATCCCGGCTGCATCCTGCCCCCGATGCTGGAGGACGGTCAAACCATCATAGATCGCCTGATTGACCGCTCTTCTACCCACAAGACCGATGATTCCGCACATAGTACAACTGCTCCTTAGAGGGCAATAAAAGGGGAAATGGTGCGCTGCTATCCCGCTTTGAGAGAGAGCCTCAGCACCCTTGAACCTAAAATCCGCAGTTGACCGCTACACATTTCCATCAACATAGGGATTATGCTATGAAATTCACAAT
>JADFYS010000061.1 GCA_015232955.1 Gammaproteobacteria bacterium | reverse complement strand
AGTGAAGTGACGCCTCCGCCCCGTCCACCGCCGAAAAGGTGAACGCCCCGGCGCGATCCATCTCGGCAGCCGTCAAAGACTGCAGCAGTCGCGTAAACTCCGCCTCACCCTCTCCCGGGAAGCCGACGATAAAGGTGGAGCGGATCATCAGCTCGGGACAGATCTCACGCCAACGCTCAATACGACGCAGCATGTTCTCACTCTGAGCGGGGCGGCGCATCGCCGAGAGGATAGCGGGATCGGCATGCTGCAGCGGCACATCGAGATAGGGGAGCAGTTTGCCTTCGGCCATCTTCTCGACGATGCGGTCAAGATGAGGGTAGGGATAGGCGTAGTGGAGGCGAACCCACACCTCTAACTTTGCCAACTCATCAATTAGGGTGAGAAGATCCCCTTTAAGCGGCCGCCCGTGGTGAAAAGTGGTACGGTAATGGGTATCAACGCCGTAGGCGGCGCTATCCTGCGCTACCAGCAGTAGCTCCTGCACCCCATCTTCCACCAGATGATGCGCCTCCCCGAGAATAGAAGCGGGTGAACGCGAACGCAGTTTGCCACGCATCGACGGGATAATGCAGAAACTGCAGCTCTGGTTACACCCCTCGGCAATCTTGAGGTAGGCGTAGTGGCGCGGCGTGAGTTTAATCCCCCCCGCAGGGACGAGATCGAAGCGAGGTTCGTGATGGGGTGGGAGTGTCTGATGGATGATCGCCAGCACCTCTTGTAACGAATCGGTGCCGGTCACCGCCAGAAGTTGGGGAAAGCGGTTGCGAAGCAGATCCCCCCGCTCACCAAGACAGCCGGTCACCACCACCTTAGGTACCTGCTGCAGCGTCTCGGCGATGGTCTGTAGCGACTCCTCCACCGCAGCATCAATAAAGCCGCAGGTGTTAATTACGGCGAGATCTACCCCCTCCAGAGATCTGCTCAGATGGTATCCACCGGCACGAAGTTGAGTCAGGATCCGTTCTGAATCTACAGTGGCCTTGGGGCAGCCGAGGCTGATAAAGCCGATCTGATGGGGAGGAGAGGGCTGGTTGGGCATGGTGCGAAGCCGTGACAAAAATGGAGTTGTATTGTATCAGGATTCAGCTCGTTCATTGGGACCATAGGGATGGTGGGGTGACCATCGCTAATGTGCGTGTCGTTACCTTCTCTCTTTGCTCAAACGCCCAGAACGAGGAGTCTCGGCAATCACCACCGGTGGCCGAAGCACCTCCCCGGTGGTTCCATACTGTGCACCGAAAATGGCAGCGGCGGCTGAGACCCCGAGCTGTTCACTCTCGGTTGTCCCCGGAGCAGCGTCCGAAGGCTTCTCCCGCTCCCCCTCTGCCGCGAGATGAAGTGTCTGGGTCGGAAAGGCGAAGCTGATCTCCAGCCGTTGTGCCAGACGCAGGATGTCGAGAAAGAGGGCGTGGCGTTCGCGCAGTTCGGTAGACCAGTCCGGGGTGCTGAGAAAGGCGTAGAGGAGGATATCAAGAGAGCTGGCGGCGAACTGGTTGAGATAGACATGGTAGTAATCTTTTCGGGTGTAGGGGTGAAGCCGAATCAGCTCACGAATCCCTTCACAAAACGCCTCTATCTTCTCAGGAGGGGTATCATAGGTGACCGAAAGCAGGATTTTAATCCGCCGAAACTGACGCACACCGTAATTATCGACAAAGTCATCGACCATTTTTGAGTTGGGGACCGAGATCAGCGAATTGTAAAAGGTTCGAATCCGGGTAGAGCGGAAACCGACATGCTCCACCGTCCCCTCCACATCGCCGATCACCACCCAATCACCTATTCCGAAGGGGCGATCCACAAGTACGGTCAGCGATCCGAAAAAGTTTCCGAGTGTACTCTGCGCTGCGAGGGCGATGGCGATACCGCCGATTCCAAGTGCGCCAATAATGGTGGATGGGGGCTGGTTGAACCAGAACTCCATAATGAACATCACTACCACGACCACCACCAGAATACGCAGTATTTTCCGGATGAGGGGAATGAGCAGTTCGTCATTACTGGTGAGGCGGACATCACGGTTGCTGATCACCTGCCCACCGATCACATCCACCAGACGATAACCGGCATAGACCAGGCTCAATGTGACCAAAAACTTGATTATGGGTACGACAAATGCCAACAACTCTGCCGGCAACTGTAACTGATTGAGGACCGTTAACCAGAGAAGAAGCATCGCCAGCAGGCCAAAGGCGTCAAAGGCGCTGCGCTGAATCGCATCATCGATCACCAACTTGCGCCGCAACAGAGGAGCAGCCGCTACCCGAACCAGCCACGGAAACCCCCCTCGTACTATCAAGCCGAGGAGCAGAAGCAGCCCCAACGCCAACCACTGCCACCCTTGTAGACCAAAATGGGTCGCCCGCAACCACTGCGGCATCATCCGTTCGAGACGCATCCCCAGAGTCAGCTCTTCGGTGACCCCACGCAGACGAAGCTCTTCGAGCAGAGGCCGACCCTCCATAGCCTGATAGAACGACTCTATTCCGGCTACGGTCTCCGGGGTAAAACGCCACTCACCCCGATACTCCCCCTCCGCCACTCTGCCGATAACGATCGATCCCTCTTCGCCGGTGTACCAGGTGAAATCTTCTGCCGATGGATCGTTGGGGATCTCGGTTAACACCACAAAACGGGTGCGATCCATAATCCCTTTCAACTCGACTGCACGACGGGTAGCGATATTTTTCCACACCGCCGGCTCCTGTTGGGAGCTATCCAGCGTCATGACCGCCCCCTTCAGATCCGCCGGTTGACTTGAGAACGCCTTGAGAAAAGTGTTCATGGTGGCCCGGGCGTTACGCCGTGCCAAGGCAACATCCTCATCCGCAGCCGCCCCTTTCTCCTCCTGAACCAAAAAATCCTCTAGCGCCGGAATCGAACTAATGGTCGCCCCATTAAAGTGCCAGGTCCCCTCCCCCTCTTTTCTTTCCAGGGCAATCTGCAACGGTTTTCCCCCACTTGGAGGTTCCTGACGGTAGAAATACCACAGTTTTTTGACCCCCTGATCGGGGATATCCTCCAGGTGAACCCCGAGACGATCGATCAGCTTCGCCAGTCGTTTCACCAGCAGCGCAGCCCGCTGCTGCAGCGCTGCCTGGTCAGATTCGGTCAGATAGTCGAGATCGAGGGTCGAGATGGCGGCATGGATGCGGTTGGAGTGGTTCTGTTCGACATCCTGGATCGCCACCAGCAGGGTACGCATGGTGGCACGGGGGGAGCTGAGATCCGTCACCAGCGCCGAGAGTGCTCCCGATCCCTCTTCATCGGGTTCTGCCATAACCGCGGCCCATGGCCAGAGCAGAGAGAGGATCAGACAGAGACATAAGGGATGAACGCGATCAAACATTGGCTATAGTTCTCTTCAGAAAGCTCTCTTTGTAGGACAAAACAGGCAGAGTGAGTTACTTCCCACGCAACCCACCGACCTTCATCTCCATCTCAAATCGCTCTGAGGTGACAAAGGCTTCAATCTCGGTCAGTCGTCGCAGCAGACGGCTCTCCTCCGCCTCTAGCTGGCGTAAACGGTTGCGAAACTCCTCACGCACCTCCCCTTCTCGCTGTGGAGACTCCTGCCGTGGTAGAAGGAACACCAGCAGCAGATAGAGGATCCAGGTCGGAAAGAAGAGGAGCTGCAGGAGAACTGCAGTGAAGCGAACGAGATTGGGGGCGACAGCAAAATGTTGCGCAATGCCGGCACAGACCCCAAAGAGGAGACCGTTCTCTGCACTACGGTAGAGCTTCCCTTGCCCGGACGAAGAGGGGTTCAAAGCGTCTCCCTCCATGCCGGGCGCTGCTCATCCAGGATCTGCTCCAGATTGAGCAGGCGATGATCCAGGGACTCTACCCGTCCCTCCATCTCGCGTAGCCGTTGCAGTTCTGCCGCCGGTACCCCATAGCGTAGTTCGATATTTCTACTTCGGTAGTGGAGAATCAGCCAGACCGGAAGGACAAAGATTGAGAGAATGCTCAGTAGACCATAAAGAGAAGACATCCGATTACTCCGTTACAGTTAGTGGTTAGAGCGGTTGATCACCCGCGGACTCTTCCCCATGCTGAGGCGGTAGAGCAGCGGGATCACAAACAGCGTTAAAACAGTAGAGAAGGCGAGTCCCCAGACGATAGCCGTCGCCACAGGTCCCCACACCAGAGATTTCCCACCCAAACCTGTCGCCAGAGAGAATAGCCCGGCGATGGTGGTGAGAGAGGTGATTAAGATGGGTATCACCCGCCTCCGCGCCGCGTAGAGGGTCGCATGCAGCAGTGACATTCCCGCCTCAAGACGGTCGTTGGCCGCAGAGATCAAGACGATAGCCGCATTTACCGCAATCCCGGCGAGAGCGACCACACCGTAGAGGGTATAGAGACTCATCGGATTCCCCGAGATGAGCAGCCCCAGGACAACCCCGGTAAAGGCGAGTGGCACCGTGGTGAGGATCGCCAAAGGCTGAAAATAGCTCCCGAACTGTGCTCCCAGAATCAGATACATCAGACCGACCCCCATGATAAACAGCACCAACATATGGGAGAGGGACTCCTCAATGTCGTCTAGTGCACCCGCTGTATCGAGATCGATATTGGGGTAACGGAGCTGCAGTTCGGCCTGCCACTGTTTGATGATGGTCGCATTGGCCTGAACCGCGTCGGTCACCCCTTTGTCGATATCCGCCTCTACGGTGATCGCACGGCGGAAGTTGTAGTGACGGATATTACCGATCCCACGCACCCCTTCTGCCGTTACCAGCCGACTCAGCTCTACCTCTCCCCCCTGAGGCAGAGGGAGGGTATGGTGGAGCAGATCATCTATCCGGAAGAGATCCTCCGCTTTTGCCCGCACCCGAACCTCCACCTTCTCCCCCGCGAACTGGAGACTCGCCACCGACTCTCCCTCCACCAGCAGACGAATGGCGCGGCGCACCTGATCACTGCGCAGACCGAGGCGGCGAATCTCCTCAAAATTGAGGCGGAGCTGCAGCTCCATCCGTCCTGGCGCGGCGTCATCAGAGATATCTTTCACCCCTTCTACCCCGGCCATCAACTGTTTCAGATCCTCTGCCGCCTGCGCGATCTCGCCATAGTCACTCCCCCGCACCTTGATTTTCAACGGCTTCTCTACCGGTGGCCCCCCGGCAAGACGGACAAAGGAGATGGTCTCGACCCCGCTTAGTGCCATCACCTCGCTCCGCATTGAATCCATCACCTCATCCACTGTCCGCATCCCCTGCTTCTCCGGCAGCAGGCTGACCATCACCTGCGCGTAGTGATCGCCGAAAAACGGCGCGGTTTCGGTGAACATCATCCCGGAGTAGCTGACGATACTCCGCACCTCTCCATCACGGGTATGACGACGCACAATCGCCTCTACCTCTTCTGCCTTGCCGAGGCTCTGTTCGAGGGGGGTCTCCGGCGACATCTCGACACTGAGATAGAAGAGACGAATCGGATCCGAAGCAAAAAAGTCCATCTTCACCGCCCCCGCAGCCATCGCCCCAAGGGCACCGGCAAACATCAGGATGGCAATGAGCATCATCGATCGCGGCCAACGCATCGCCTTGACCAGTAGCAGGGTATATTTGACCCGAATCCAGTGGGTCATACGGCTACGGAAACTGTGGTGACTCCCCCCCGACAGCTTTCGCCCACCGGTGACGATCACATGTGCCGGCAGCATCCAGTACGCCTCAATGAGTGACACCGCAAGAGAGATGGTCACCACCAACGGGATCACCATCATGAATTTTCCAAGCAGCCCCGGGAGCAACATGAGCGGTAAAAAGGCGGCCATGGTGGTGAGCACCGCCGAGGTGATCGGGGCAAAGATCTCTTGCAGGGAGTCGAGTGCAGCGGTGAGACTGTCGATCCCCCGCTGCAGGCGATAGTAGATCGCCTCGGCCATCACCACCGCATCATCCACCAACATCCCCAGCGCAATCACCACCCCCAGCAGTACCGACTGGTTTAGGGTCTGCCCGATAACCGAGAGCACCCAGAATGTCGCCGCAAGGATAAAGGGGATACCGATAGAGACCAGAAAGGAGATCCGGCTGCCGAGAAAGAGCCAGGTGACCAACACCACCAGCCCCAACCCGATAAGGGCATTGGTCTGCATAATGTCGATGGCATGGCGGGTAGGGATGGTCTGATCATCCGCCAGAATCAGTTCAACCCCCGTCACCTCCCGGTGCTGATTGCGTCCATCGACATACCCCCTCACCCGTTCCAGGATTTCGAGAATATTGGTTTGGCTCTTCTTGGTCACCCCAAGGAAGATCGCCGGTTTGCCACGAAATGAGACCAGCTGCCGTGCGGTCTCCCGCCCCCGCTCTACCTCAGCCACTTCACCAAGGCGAATCTCCCCCGCAGCTCCTGCCACCGGCATCGCGGCAAGATAGGCAGGATCGCCCGAGGTCCCAATCAGTCGAACCAGCCACTCAGCCCCCTGTTGTCGGGTTGAACCTGCGGCAACATCACGAAAATTGAGGGCAACGGTATCTGCCACCGCCACTGGTGAGATCCCGAGCGCCTGCAGCCGCTGCGGAAGAAGATTCACATGAAGTTCAGGATCGGTCAGCCCCAGCCGGGTGACACCGCTCACCCCATCGAGCCGTTCCAGATCGCGGGTGATGTTATACGCCTGCTGGCGCAAAGTCTCATCATTGGCCGGGGCGGTGACAATCACCATCGCCGTCGGAAAGGCGTTGGCGGTGGTGATCTCGAGGATATGGGGATCGCTCGCCTCCTCCGGCAGCAGCGACTGCTGGTTCTGGATCTCCCGTCGTAGATCATTGAGCCGCTTATCGAAAACCCGCTCACCAATATCCTCAAAACGGACGAGAATACTGGAGAAGCCCTCTCGGCTATTGCTCGAGACAAAACGGATATCCGAGACATTGGCGATGGCATCTTCAAGGGGATCGGTCACCAGCTTCTCGACATCTGAGGCGGAGGCTCCCGGCCAGTAGGTGGAGATATCGATCCAGTTAAAGTTGATCTCGGGATCTTGCTGCCGAGGCAGATCGAAATAGGAGATCACCCCCATGGTCAATACCAGCACAAAAGCGAGATTGGCCATCACATGGTTGGTTAGAAGCCGAGTCAGAATCGTCACCGGGGATTATCTCTCTGAGAAAGGTAGGGGAAAGGGGGTCGTGCTAGAGGTTCGAAGCAGGCGGAGTGCTGATTGTGATTGGATCACCCTCCTCCAGCTGCTGCATCCCCTGATGGATAATCTGCTGCTCTGGTTGAAGAGAGACCACCACCGGACGCCCTTCCCGTGCCGACGGCAGCGGCAGAAAACGGGCCTTCCCCTCGTGCGGGGTCATCACCCCCAACACCCCATCGCGACGAACGATGACCGAAGCAGGCAACAACCGCTCCTGACCGCGCCACTCGATGCGGCCACTGCTACCGGTTAACACTGTTCGCTGGGCAAATGAGAGTCGTGCCGGGCGACTGCGATCCAGTAGCCCCACCTGCGGTAGAAGCGAACGCAGCGTAACCTTCTCTCTCTCCTCATGCTGCGAAGTGAAGGTGATCCCGGCGGCATGTTCAAGATCGGCGGCGAGATCGGGCCGCAGCTGCGCCTCAACCTCGGGATCAGACTCCCCCAGCAGGCGAAGCAGCGGGGTGCCCGGTGCAGCCAACTCCCCCTTCGTCGCAAGAGTAGCAATCACCGTCCCGGTAAAGGGGGCGCGAATACGACACTTCTCCTGCTCTATCTCTGCCTGAGAGATGGTAAAACGGTTCGCCTTAAGCTGAAGTTGCAGCAGCTGCACACTCAACTGGCGCTGCTGTCGCTGCTCTTCAGAGATGGTGGTGGAGAGCGACTCTGCCCGCTGCAGCTGCAGTTGGGCAAAACGCAGCTCGGCCTCCAGTCGACTCTTTTCCAGCTCTGCCTGACCGTGGCGGTTATCATAACTACGGCAGTCGATGGTCGCTATCAGCTTGTCTGCAGCGATCCGCTCGCCAACCCGGGGCGATAGCGCCGTGATAATGCCGGAGATCTCGGCACTAATGGTCGCAAACTGATCCTGAACTACCGTTGCCGGAGCAGAGTGGAGCGGATGTTGGGTTAACGAAGCCACCGTAGTCACCCCCACCTCAAACGCCTGTAGAGGGGGTGCAAATACGCAGCTTAAAAGAGAGAAGAGGAGAGTCGTCTTCAGTGAGAGGTTGCGCATCACATCTCCGCAAGAGCTAAAAAGCCGACATTATAGCTCTCAGCTACACGATTACCAGTATCAATAGTTCCATAAGGGTGACAGTTACAGCCAGATCATTGAGAGGGTCATCTTGTCAATTGTATTCACTTCAGGTAATGTCACTCCACCTATTCGAGATTACCAATGGAGCACCGTCATGCCAAACCTATTCCGTACCCTGTCCCTCTCTGTTGCAGTGGCTTCACTCACCCTCCTCTCCGCCTGCAGCGGTAATGATGTTAAAGAGGATGTTGCCGATTGCGTCTTTCCCGATGCCCCTGATGTCGAGGCTCCAGGCTGGATCTGCGATGAGCCGGTTGCAGGCGTAGCGGTATCCTCAGTCGGGGTTGCAGATAAGAGCGGAGCCGGAATCGCCTTTATGAAACAGATGGCAGCCACCGATGCCCGGGTCCAACTGGCACAGAATGTCGAGGTCCATGTCAAAAATCTGGTGAAACAGTACGCCGAAACCACTGGTGCTGCAGACGCCGAGACCGTAGACAAGGTCAATAGCAGCGTCACCAAACAGGTCACCGACCAGACGCTGGTTGGAACCCGTATTTATAAGAGCAGGGTCAGCCCCAGTGGCAAGCTCTATGTCCTAATCGGCCTCGACCCCGCAACCGCCAACGAAATTACCGAAGCGGTCCTTAAGACCAGTATGAACAACGATCGCGCCCAGTGGCAGCAGTTTCGTGCCGCAAAAGGTCAGGACGAACTGGCAAAAGAGATCGCTGAATTCCGTGACTATAAAAAGAACCAATAACCGCTATGAAATCCAGTGCGTCCAGGTACCTTGGGTATATCTGACTACGAGGATGATCCTAACCACACCAAACTCACCATGAACTTACCGCAGGCGATGCGTCCACTTCTTTTTCTGCTCTTACTCTCTCTTGTGGGTGGCTGCTCCTCCACGGTCGATATCACCAGAAGGGTTAGCCTCCCCTCTGCCAAAGGGGTTGATCTCAAAAGCGTGGAGGTCAAACCTTTTCGTGACGATGAG
>JADFYS010000060.1 GCA_015232955.1 Gammaproteobacteria bacterium | reverse complement strand
AGGTGGGTAACTCATTCCAGGATCAATTTCTAAAAGCGGGATTGATCGATGAAAAACAGGCAAAACAGGTCACCAAAGAGAAGCGGGAAACGGGTAAAAAACTCCGGCGGGAGAGAGGAGTAGATGAATCCAAACTGCAGGCAGACCGGGCGCGACAACAGCAGGCGCAACACGCCGCTCAACTCAATAAGGCGCGCGATGAAAAACAGCGCCGCCAAGCGGTTACCGCTGAGATTCGGCAACTGATCGATGCCCACCGTATTGAACCAGAGGAGAGTGATACCCCCTTCAGCTATACCGAAGGAGATCGCATTAAGCGTCTCTATCTCTCGCCAGCACAGCGTCAGAGGGTGACCAAGGGGCAGCTCGCCATCTCCCGTAAAGGGGGGAAACACCTTCTTCTCCCTCTGGAGATTGCCCAGAAGATCCTCCAGCGCAACCCAGACTATCCGATGGTCATACTCACTCCGGAGGAGAGTCCCCCCCCCACTTCAGATGACCCTTATGCCGACTATGTCATCCCCGATGATCTGATATGGTAGATTTAATTACAGCTCATGAGCAAATTTCGCTCTTTGACAACAGAGAGATGGAGTATGATTGGCGTTGGCGAGCTGTAACAGAGTTGTAATATAGCAGGAGGGAGAACCATGGGCGGATGGGGTTGTCCCCACGAATCGGGGGGGAAGTGCTTGAAGATCAATAATCTACCCTGTGATCCCGGAATGAAGGGGTGTGTTCTCGCGGGACGATTTGTCTTTAGTGACGACAAAAAGAATCGCCCCGGTGGCCCCAAAAGAAGATCGGCAACTGGCGCCCGAATTGAGACTCCGCCATCCAAACACTAAACCACTACTTTTGTGGAAGGGATTGATCCTGTGCTAGATCTATTTCAACTATCCCCCGAAGATATCGAGCTGGTGTTACGCTGCCTGCTGCAGATCCTTCTTCTCCTCTCCTCCGCCCTCTTCTCCGGTTCGGAGACGGCGCTCTTCTCTCTCAGCCGCATCGATCTTCAGAAGATGCGTCAATCGCGTCACCCCCACTCCGAGAGCATTCACGCCATGCTCGACGAACCGCGCCGCCTCATCATCTCTATTCTCTGTGGGAACGAGCTGGTCAACATCGCATCAGCGGTCAATATGACCGGTATTCTCCTCATCTTCTTTGATGAGAGCGATGTCGGTCTGGTCAATATTCTCATTATGGTGCCGCTTCTTCTGGTGGTGGGTGAGGTGACCCCTAAGACCATCGCGGTCAGCCATCCGATGAAATTTGTCACCAATGTCACTGCCATCATCCTCCCGCGCTGGATCGTATTCATCACCCCCTTGCGCGAAGTGGTCCGTTTTATTGCCGATCGCATCACCACCTTTGTCGTTGGCGATGAGAAGGATCGTGAAAATATCCTCCAACCTGACGAACTGCGAACCCTGCTCGAAGAGGGGGAGGAGAGCGGGATCATCGATGCCACTGAGCGGGTGCTCATCGATAATGTCCTCGAGGCGGCTGAGACCGATATCTCGCGCATCATGACTCCCGGCCCCCGCGTCCACTTTTTAGACGCTGACCTGCCAGTTCCTGAGTTAATTCAGAGCTTTCGCGAACTCAAACATCCTAGAATCCCGGTCTACAAGGGGCACTGGGACAGCGTTATCGGCTTTCTCCACTCTGAAGATATTCTCAAGCTGGTCCGTGGCGGCCGCAATCTTGAAGAGGTGACACTGGAGATGATCATCAAACCGGCTCACTTTGTCCCTCCCACCAAAAAGGTGGATGAGATGTTTGACTACTTCCAACACCATAACACCCGCATCTCCATTGTTTTGGGTGAGTACGGCGAGGTGCTCGGGGTTGTCACCATGAAAGATGTCCTCACCTTCATCTTCGGTGAGATCTCCGGCAAGATGGGGGACGAAGAGTACACAACTACTGACGAAGGCACTAGCTACACTGTACCGGGGGCGATGCGTATCGCCGATTTTCGCAATCTGACCAATTTTGATCTTGAAGATACGGTGATGACCACCATCGGTGGTCTCGCTTTCCGGCTCTTCGACCGCCTCCCTTCGGTCAACGACAAGGTGGATCATGAGGGCTACGAATTTATTGCATTGGAGATCAAAGGGCTGCGTATCAGCAAACTCCAGGTACGCAACCTTGCCAACACCCCGGTATTTGAGGAGACCGTTGAAGCGGAGATGAGTGCAGAGAGCGAACCGGTGGTTCAGCTCCCCCCACCGCTCTCTAACGACGAGACTCCGGTCACACCACCACCCACAACTACAGAAACTGCCAGGAGGGAATCGTAATGGATCTCGCTCTCGAAATTCTCCTCCTCCTCTTTTTCCTGATCCTAAAGGGGATCTTCTCCGGTTCGGAGATCGCAGTGGTCAACTCGGACAAACTCAAGATTCGGCATAAAGCCAAGATGGGGGATCGCGGCGCTGCCCTCCTCCTCAAACTGTACCAGACCCCGGATGTCATTCTCGGAACGACACTGGTGGGGACCAATGTCGCCACCATCACCATCTCTACCCTCGGTGCACTCATCTTTTATGATCTTCTTGGATCAAGTGGTGAGCTGGTGTCGATCCTGATCATGACCCCAATCCTCCTCATCTTGGGGGAGATCGTCCCGAAGAGTATCTTTCAGCAAAATGCCGACACTATCGCCACCCGGCTCATCTTTTTTCTCCGCTTCTCGTCGATCCTCTTCTACCCCATCATCTTTGTCTTCAGCCGCTTTGCCCGCTTCTTTTCCCGCCTTGTGGGGGGCGTCGCCCCACAGAATATGTTCATCACCCGAGAGGAGATTCGCTTTCTCCTCGACACCTCTGAGGCCAATACTGACCCTTCAAAGATTGATCGCAAACGGATTCGTCGTATCATCCGCTTTGCCGATACCACCGTCGGTGAAGCGATGATCCCCCTTGCCGATGTCGTCGGCCTGAACGAAGAGCGCAATATGGATGAAGCGATTCGTATTGTGATCAAACACGGCTTTAACCGCCTTCCGGTCTATCGCGGCAATATCACCAATGTCAAAGCATTACTCACACTGAGCACCTGGGATCTGATGGATCCGGATCTAGGCCAGCGCCCGATGGAGGCGTACGCCCAACCTCCTCTCTACCTATCCCCCAAACAGACCATCGACCACGCCCTCCCCCTGCTTCAGGCACGGGAGGATCATATGGCGATTGTGGTGGATGAGTTTGGTTCAGCTATCGGCATCCTCACCATGGAAGATGTATTTGAAGAGGTGGTGGGAGAGATCGATGTCGGTTATGACTTTGATGAGTACCAGCCAAAACAGCGTACCTACATTATCCACGAGAGTGAAAACTGCCATGTGATGAGTGGCCGCACCGCCATCTCCGAAGTGAACGATATCCTCTATGCCAAATTTCCGGTAGAGGAGGCGCACACTGTGGGGGGGCTCATCGTCTCCCGTCTGCGCCATATCCCGGCAGCGGGCAACAACATTGAGGAGCAGGGGTATCGTCTCACCGTCCTTGAAGCCGACGCCCGCTCCGTAGTCAAAGTTCGGGTTGAGAGGTTGTAATTGTACATGTTCTCTCCCCTATCTTGCCGGCATCTGAAGCATCATCAGCAAAAAAATTAAATTTTGAATATCATGCGTATGTGGGAACTTTATATGGTTAAGAACTTTGTTGCCATAAAACAATCCCTTTTTTATCCATATCGTAGTAGACAGAGTTGATCTCATTTTTATAAAAGTTGTACTCATCTACTTTAGGATTTAAAATATCTATAGGCATTTTAATATCATCTAACAACGCACGAATCTTTCTTTTCTCTTCGAATCTATTCTCATAAGCGTTTTCTACCACACATAGATCTAGATCACTATCTTCATTCGCTTCACCATAGGCGTAGCTTCCAAATAGAATGATTTTATAGGCATCTATCGGTTTTAGGCTCTCTACTATTTTATCTTTTATCTCTTGCGATAGTTGTTTCATCTTAATTACCTTGCCGGCATCTGAATCATCATCAGTTTTGTCACTGTGATATCTACTTTTGCATTGGTGTTATACCCAAGACAGTTGGAAACACTGAATTTCAAGGAGATTGAGCAGTGTGGCTACTCAAGGCATGAAGCCGCATGAATAGTCATTCTATGCAAAGGGTTCATAACGCTCGAGTGTCGCCCTTCTCGGCTTTCTCGAACCAGCGTTTTCAGGGTTCTTGGGTAGAGAACCTCATCACGGCATTAGCAGCGTCAGCCGCTTACCACTCTTCTCCTGATCGGCTGCGAGTAGGGTTCCCCGAGGTGGGTTCTCCTCAAAGTAGCTGCTTATCCCCGCCATTAACGCCTTCGCCAACCGGCGCTGATGGCTGTTGCTCTTAAGTCTACGCGCTTCGGTGGGGTTGGAGATAAAGGCGGTCTCCACCAGAATAGAGGAGACATCGGGAGACTTTAACACCAGAAATCCCGCCTGTTCCACCTGTTGCTTATGCAGTTTACCCACCCGTTCGAGCTCCCCTAACACCCTCGAGGCGATATCGGTACTCTCCACAATCGTCGCCGTCTGAGAGAGATCAAGCAGCACCGATGCCAGTTGGTTATCCTTGTCATCGATACTTACACCGCCCACGAGATCCGAGGCGTTCTCTTTTGCCGCCAACATCCGCGCCTGCTCACTGGTCGCCCCGCGTTCAGAGAGGGTATAGACCGATGCCCCTTTGACCCGGGCATCTGTAAAGGAGTCGGCATGGATCGAGATCATCAGATCCGCCTCGGAGCTGCGCGCCTTGCGCATCCGATCGCGCAGACTGACAAAGTAGTCCCCGTCGCGAATCATCACCGCCTGTAGTCCACGGGCAGAACTCACCAACTTTTGCAGTTCACGGGCGATAGCAAGGACAACACTCTTCTCGGTCAGCCCCCCAGGGCCGATCGCCCCCGGATCTTCCCCACCGTGACCGGCATCGATCGCCACGATGATATCCCGCTGCTCTGATCCCGCTTCGGTCGCAGAGCGTTTCACCTTCGGCGCTCTCTCCGCCGGAGTACCGGCCTCTGGCGCAGTAGGCCGAATCAGCTCTACCACCAGGCGGTTACCGTAGTTATCATTGGCTGGAAGAAGATAGCTCTTGGTGGTCACCTCCTCTTTAAGATCAAGCACCAGCCGCAACCCCCCTCTCCCCCGCTCTCCCGAACGGATTCTCTTCATCGGTGTTGCAGAGAGATCCCTCCCCGTCACCGCGGTCTTCAAGGCGATCTGCTGCAGATCGATCACCACCCGTTGTGGTGCATCGAGCTGAAAGATCTTATGCTCGACCGGTGCAGAGATATCAAAAACGAGTCGCGTCTTTTCGGGAGAGGGCCACATCCGGATCTCGCTAATCTGATTGCTTGCCAGCGACTCTCCTGCCACGAATAGCAGCAGAATCCACCCAAAACCACGAATCAGAGGGGTATACATCGCACGCTTCAATACCATTAATTCTAATATTTTCATGTAGTTATTCTACTATTAGGTTTATTTACATTAAATTATAGTCCTAAATTAAACTTCTGTCCATCTGATGTCAAGCCCCTTTCTCAGAGAACCATTTTTCACAACGATCCCACCAAATCAGGTTAAAATCCACCACATCATCTTTTCTTACCTGCAACGAAAAAACGATAATGATCAAATTAACCCAATATAGCCACGGTTCAGGCTGCGGCTGTAAAATCGCTCCGGGCAAATTGGAGGAGATTCTCGCCACCTCCTCCCCGACCACGGCCCTCTATCCGCAACTACTGGTGGGGAATGAGGCCAAGGATGACGCTGCGGCCTATGCGTTGGGGGATGGGCGGGCGGTCATCAGTACCACCGATTTTTTTATGCCCATCGTCGATGATCCCTTCGAATTTGGTGAAATTGCCGCCACCAACGCCATTAGCGACATCTACGCCATGGGGGGGACGCCGCTCCTCGCCATCGCCATCTTCGGCTGGCCGATGGACAAACTTGGGACCGATGTTGCAGCGCAGGTGATCGCTGGCGGCAGACACACCTGCGATCAGGCCGCTATCCCCCTCGCCGGAGGGCACTCGATCGATGCACCGGAGCCGATCTTTGGTCTCGCGGTCACCGGCATCATCGAGAGCCGTTTTCTCAAACAGAACAGCACCGCCACTGCCGGCTGCCGCCTCTACCTCACCAAACCGATCGGTATCGGTATCCTCACCACTGCGGAGAAGAAGGGGGTTCTCCAGCCACAGCACCGGGGCCTCGCCTCTGCGGTAATGCGCCAGCTCAACCGTATCGGTACGCAACTGGCGACCCTTGAGGGGGTAACCGCCATGACCGATGTCACCGGTTTCGGTCTTCTCGGCCACCTGCTGGAGATGTGTGAAGGGAGCGCTATTCGCGCCCGTATCGACTTTGCCGCCATCCCCCGTCTCGATGCGGTAGAGCACTATCTGGCGCTCGACTGCTCCCCCGGAGGGGCAGGACGCAACTTTGCCAGCTATGGCCACAAGGCGGCCCCCCTCTCCCCCCTGCAACAGCAGCTATTATGTGATCCCCAGACTTCAGGGGGGCTGCTCATCGCAGTCACCCCTGAAGGGGAAAAAGAGATGCTCGAGGTCACTCGCGCTGCCGGGTTGGAACTCAAGCCCATCGGTGAGACCCTGGCGGCAGACGCCAACACCCCCTTGGTGGAGGTATGGTAGCCCCGCCTCTCCCTGAAGAGGGCGATCTGCGACGAATTATTCTCCACAACCTCCCCCTCATCGATCTCCGCGCACCGTTAGAGTTCAATGAAGGGAGCCTCCCCACCGCCACCAATCTCCCCCTCATGAGTGATGAGGAGCGGCACCAAGTCGGCCTCTGCTATGCGGAAGAGGGTCAGGAGGAGGCGATCGCCCTGGGGCATGAACTGGTAGAGGGCGAAGTCAAGGCCGCGCGCGTCCAGCAGTGGCAGCAGTTTGCCCAGGCGTATCCCGAGGGTCTCATCTTCTGTTGGCGCGGCGGGATGCGCTCCAAAATCAGCCAGCAGTGGCTGTTTGCGGCGAGCGGGATCCGCTACCCCCGTATTGTCGGCGGTTATAAGGCGGTGCGCCGCTTTCTGCTGGATGAGATTGATCGTATCGCCGCCGGGATCCCGCTCTTGATTCTGGGAGGACGCACCGGTACCGGCAAGACCCTGCTGCTGCAACCCCTCCCCCAGGCGGTGGATCTTGAAGGGATGGCTCACCACCGCGGCTCCGCCTTCGGCCCCCGTGCGACCCCACAACCGACGCAGATCAACTTTGAAAACCGGCTTGCGGTCGCCCTCATTCAGCTCGAGGCTTCAACCCGACACCCCCTTCTAATCGAGGATGAGGGGCGCAATATCGGCTCCCGCACCGTGCCGGAGAAGCTCTATCAACGGATGGCTCAAGCCCCCCTCCTTCTGCTGGAGGCCAGCCTCGAGGAGCGGATCAGCATCACCCATCGTGAGTATATCGAAGAGGCCCTGCAGGAGTACCGGGATCTCCATGGAGAGGAGACCGGCTTTGAACTCTGGAGCCAGTATCTCTTCCAGAGCCTCGACAAGATCCGCAAACGGTTGGGTGGGCTGCGCCACCAGACACTCCGCCAGCAGCTGGAGCAGGCGCTCCTCCGCCACCACTCCCACGATGATCCCAGTGAGCACCGGGGGTGGATCGCCACTCTGCTCCGGGACTACTACGATCCGATGTACGACTACCAGTTGAGTCGAAAACAGGAACGGATCCACTTTCGGGGTAGCTACCAGCAGATCCTCGACTATCTCCGGGATCACTCCCCAGAGTAATGCCCCACGGACCGCTGCTTCTCACCACCCTCAACGCCCGCTACACCCACAGCGCGCTCGGTCTGCGCTATCTACAGGCCAATATGGGGACGCTGGAGAGGGAGACACGGCTGTTGGAGTTCACCATTCAACAGCGTCCGGCCGATATTGTCGAACAGCTCCTTCGCCACCAGCCACGACTCATCGGTTTTGGGATCTACATCTGGAACAGTGTGGAGAGTGAACGGGTCATCGCCCTGATTCGCGAGGTCGCCCCGGAGATTATCATCGTCATCGGCGGCCCGGAGGTGAGTTATGAGTACCAGCAGCAGCGGCTATTTCAACTCTGTGACCACCTCATCACCGGGATGGCGGATCTCGCCTTTTCCCGCCTCTGTCACGCCCTGATGGAGGGGGAGCACCCCCCGAAGATTCACCACGCCACCGTCCCCACCCTCAGCGAGGTCAACCTCCCCTACCATCTCTATAGCGATGAGGATATCCGTCAGCGGGTGATCTATATCGAAGCCTCCCGCGGCTGCCCCTTTCGCTGTGAATTCTGCCTCTCTGCCCTTGATCGCAGCGCGTGGCCCTTCCCCCTCCCCTCGATCTTAAACGCCATCGACCAGCTCTGGCTGCGGGGGGCGCGCCGCTTTAAATTTGTCGATCGCACCTTTAACCTCAACCCAGAGACGACCTGCTCCATCCTGAACTTTTTTCTGGAGCGGCTGGATAGCGAGACCCACCTCCACTTTGAACTCATCCCGGATCATCTACCCCCGCAGCTGCGCGCGGTGATCCCCCGTTTTCCCCCGGGAAGCCTTCAATTTGAGGTGGGGATTCAGACCTTTCACCCCCCAAGCCAGCAGCTTATCAGCCGCAGACAAGAGAACGAAAAGAGCTGCGACAACCTCCGCTGGCTTCGTCAACAGAGTCACGCCCTAATCCACGCCGATCTTATTGCCGGTCTCCCGGGGGAGGATCTCGACACCCTGGCCGCCGGCTTTGACCGGCTGGTCGCTTTAGGACCGCAGCAGATCCAGCTCGGTCTCCTCAAACGGTTACGGGGTACCCCGTTACCACGCCACACAGAGGCGTTCCGGCTCCGTTTTGACCCTGCCCCCCCCTATACCATCCTTGCCACCTCTACCCTCAACTTTCAGACCCTGCAGCGGATAGGGCGTTTCGCCCGTTACCGGGATCTGATCGCCAACTCGAACCACTTTCACCACACCCGCCCCCATATCGATGGTGACCGCCCCTTCAACCGTTTTATGGAGCTAAGCGATTGGCTGTTTACCGAGACGGGACAGACCCACCGTATCAATCTGAAACGGCTCTACCATCTGGTCTACCGCTGGTTCACACGCCACCCCACGCCAGAGGCGGGACACGCCGCCCTTCAGCTCGATTTCGACCACTCCGGGCTGAACGGT
>JADFYS010000005.1 GCA_015232955.1 Gammaproteobacteria bacterium | reverse complement strand
ATCCCGTTTCCAGCGAATCTGGAAGTCGGGGCTGATCTCGAGCCGGGACGACTGAACGCGTATATCGTGTCCGTCGCGCGGTCGCAGGTACAATGTATGGGGTAACAGCGTTACAATTTCCGCATACCGGTAGCGAGTCTGGTGATGTATTTGAATTCGGCGCACAAATTTGATTCCATAGTAATCAGTGGTGATGCATTGTATACCCGCAATGAGCTATATACCCAAGATACCTGAAATCCAGTGTTTCCAGGTATCTTGGGTATAGCCCTCACCCCGACCCTCTCCCAATGGGAGAGGGGGATTTAAGGAAGGGGGACTAAACGGTTACGGTTTACGGCGTCCCGCCAATCGGGTAGCGGACATCCCCACCCTTAACTTAATGACATTGGCCCTGAGACCATCGATAACGGGTTGATACCTGAAAGCGCTGGTTCCAGGTATCTTGGGTATAGCTTTGCTCAAGGGTTCACTGTAACCGCAATCGTGTCTGAAGAAGTGCCGCCTCGATCATCTGTGACACCGAACTGAAAGGTGAGTACCTGACTTGTAGTTACTGAAGGTGCCGTAAACTGGGTTGTATTTGTAGTTGTTGAAGTTAAAGATACCGTAGTGCCAGTTAACTGTTGCCAGAGATAGGCGGTAATGGTGCCGTCACTATCCAGACCCAAACCTTGTAATGTAACCGTAGACCCTTGGGTAACCGCCTGATCCGATCCCGCATCCACCAGAGGGAGAGTGTTGGGTGTGTTCGCAACCGAGATAATAACCGAATCGACAGAGACACCGCCTCGATCATCGGTCACGCTCAATTCAAAGATTAAAATTGCTGTAGTTCCCGCAGCAACTACTGGGGCTGCAAATGCGGCACTGTTCTTATCGCGGTCAAGAATAGAGACTCCGGTACCAGATGTTTGTCTCCAGCTGTAACTCACTATCTCACCGTCACTATCACTACTGCCACTACCATTCAGGGTGACTGCTACACCACTGGCGACGGCCTGGTCGCCACCGGCATTGGCTATGGGGAGGCTGTTCTCTCCGGGATCTACCGTAACCACGACATCATCACTGGCACTATCGCCGCGGTTATCGGTGACCGAAAGTTGAAACTGGAGTTCAGTCGCTACGGTGACGCTAGGCGCAATAAAGCTGGCAGTCAGAAGATCCCCATTTAATATCTCTACCGTAGTTCCAGTAGTTTGGCTCCAGAGTGAAGTAGCGATCTCACCATCACTATCATAGCTCTCACTCCCGTTTAAAATCACTTCTGCGCCATTGGCGACAATCTGATCTCCTCCGGCATTGGCTTGAGGGGAAGTATTCGGGCCGGGATAGATCGTGATCAGCGTAACATCTGCAGCTGTGGCGTCCGCATCATCGACCACCGTTATCTGAAATTGAACCTCTGTCGCCTCCATTACCTGTGGTGCGGGAAATGAAGCGTTGGCACTCTCTGCTCCCGTGAGGGGGAGTAACTCTCCAGCAGAGATTTGGCGCCAACTGTAGCCTGATAGGGTGCCATCGCTATCGCTGGCATCTGCGGAGAGATTCACGATATCACCTGCAGTGACCGCTTGATCATCTCCTGCAGCGACTTGCGGTGGGAGGTTGATCGCAGTCGAGGTTGTTTGGGGGTTGGCATTACGGTAGGTGGAACACGCTGCAGGAGTCTCTAGCTTCATCGCCATCAACTCCCCCATTCCGCTCGACTTGGGGTAAGCGGTAAACGGAGAGCCACTCGCTGTACTCTCAACCAGATAGTCGATATAGGGGATCTCCTCGCCAGCACTGTTGGTGACCATTAACCCCTCTTCTGCCGGGAGCAGACCTTCGCGGTTGACAAAATCGGCCAGCAGAAGTTGCCCTGCGTGGTTACGGTAGCTCTCTTCATTACCTCCTGCAAGGGCAAACTGCTGTTGCTTCTCCGGTGTTAGGTAAGTGACTCGGCCGTCACCCTCAATTTTGTAATTCTTCATCTGCAGTGGCAGGGTGATTTCCGGGGTGAGAGGATACCCCTCCATCGTAACCAGTTGCCCACTATCATTGATGGAGAAACGGCCGTTACGACTATAGCCGGTTCTACCGTCAGGCAGTGTGATCTGAAACAGGCCATTGCCCTCTATCGCTACATGGAGAGCACTATTGCTGGAGCTAAAGCCCCGCTGCAGACAGTTAAGTAAGGTGCTGTTATCGCTGCGAAAGGTGTTACACATCGGTGGTACTTCGAGTGCACCCTGAACAATTCGACCCAAGCCACCGCTTAACGGGGCTGATGGGGTGACTGCACCGCTCTCCTCCGTCTGGATAAAGGTATTTTCAGCCACAAGCAGCATCTTTTCGGGGTGCTCTATCGCTGCCAGCGAGAGTTGACCGACTGTTACAACAGCTGTTTGAGTTGGCGCAGAGTAGGTGATGCTACCATTACCGGCAACAGTAAGTTGCGTCGGAGGCTCTGTCAGCTGAATCGAAGGCTGGAGGGGGTACCCCTGTCGGGTAACCAAAAGACCGTCGTTATTGAGGGCAAAAAAACCGTCCCGAGTGTAACCCTCGGTTCCAGAGTCGAGGAGTACGCGAAAGAACCCTTGACCACTAATGGCCAACTCCAACGGCTGTTGGGTGGTGATGATCCGTCCCTGTTGACAGAGTGCTTCAGACTCGGCGGTTACTGTCGTCGATGAAGCGGCCTCCTCCCCACACGAGGTTAAGGATAGGGTGATCACCCCCGCAAGGAGAAGGGGAACGATATGAGGTGAGAGAGAGATAACCACTTTAAAAGAGATAACCAAAGGTTGCATTTAGGGAGACAATTTGATCCGGGCTTCCTTGAATTGAGGTGTAATCAAGCCCGATAAACATCGATTCCGTAATAAAATAATCCCCTCCCAACCCGATATACATATCCATGCCACTGCTAGAGAGATCGGGATAGTCTGTTATCATCTCGGCTTCAGCTGCAGCTGAGTTATCCACTGTCTCGGATGTTTTTATCTTAATATCATAGGAGTTGACTTGGGCAAAGGTCCAGCTGGCGAACCCGCCGCGAAAATAGAGATGAAAAGAGCTGGGGTAATAGGCGAAGTGGATTCGAACACCTGCGTTTAGTGTCGTGAAATTGGCTTCATGGACCACTGCCGTTGAGAGGACATTCTCCCAATTTAGGGCGACATCGCTCTCCGTCACGCCTCCATCCATCGCAAACACTTCACTGTAACTCCCCTCAATAAAGATCCGCTCACTATAGAAATAGCCTCCTCCCAAGGTGACGCCTCTTCCACTAAAAGCACCGTAGCTGGTTGTGCCGAGGCTGGTAAAGGCCGTCAAGCGCCCCTTCTCACTCGGAGGGTTGAGTTCTGTACCGAGACTCACCCCGCAATAACAGCAGATTGCCACAATCAGTGTGGGGACGAACTTCGAAAAGATGGCGGGATTGAGGGAGAACAGCATCTAACTGCTTGTGCCCGCTTCGGAATCGGAATCGGAATCGGAACTGCTCTGCGACTCCGGCTGTGGCTGGGTGTGTTGAATATCGCTGCCGTGAAGCAGTTTGTACTCAAGCTGAGTCACCACCTGGTTGGCTTCAAGCAAGAACGCACTAAACATCGCCGTCTCTTTAAGCGAGCTGCCAAATATCACCATCACCCCTTTCCCTTTGAGCTGTTGCGCTTCGTGCAGATACTCTTTTAGCAGCCGGATATCCTTCGCCCTGCGTGACTTCGCTTCAATCTGCAGTAGATCGGAAAAGACCTGTTGCAGGCTATCGCTCTCCTCTTTTTCTCGAATAAACCGCTTCTGCCGTAACAGCAGGACCCAGCGAACAATAATCGCCACAATCACCAACACAAAGAAGAGGAGAAACTTTGAGGCGTCAATGATATTTTCCGCTGTCGCTGCAATGGAGCTAACACTCTTTAGGGGATCAAAGAACCGTTTTGAGGTCTCATGTATCGGCAGCGAGTGCCAGATCCCTTGAGTTCCCACCTTCTTGTTGAGCAGAATGGGAGCTTGCGTTCTGGTCTCTATCGAGTAGAGAACATTCAGTGCCGCAGCCACCTCACTCTCCCCCAGATCCTTACGGCAGGCAAGGACGGCAAGACTTCGCAGGGTTCGAATCTCTTTTTCCGGTTGTGGGTTGCTGCCTACAGGATAGACCCCTGCAGGTATTGCTGTCGCCTCATAATCTGAATTATGAAAGCCAAAACCATCCACTTCTGGTAACGGGATGAGTTCAAAGTCACCTGTTGCCATCGCTCCACTAATCACCGGATTGGCAAGAGTTGTCGTCACCAGAGCGGCATCGATGCTTTTGTCTTTGACCAAGTTGCGATAAGAGGCGGTGTTCTCTCTGAGCTGGGTTAGCTCAATTCCGTAGTAGGGAAGCACCCGCGCCGCACTGGCACGATGACCGGAACCACTACCGCCCAGTGCCACCTTCTTGCCCACCAGATCCTTAATCGATTTTATCCCTCTCCCCTTGCGGACGACGATATGGACATAGTCGTGCCATAAAGGGGCAACAACGCTTAATTTACTGAGAGAAGAGGCGACTGCAGAGGTCTGAACTATCGCCAGATCAGCTTTATTGGCGATGAGCTGCTGACTGTTGTGGACAGAGCCTTTACTCTCCATCAGGATCGCATCATAACCGGAGTCAATATCGAGCTGGTCAACAATAATCGAGCCAAACTCATAGTAGTATCCCCCCTTCCCTGCAGCGGAGAGGCGTAACTGCTTTTGACCATCGCCCACCCCCCCACTGCTGTAGTAGAGGAGTCCTGCAGCTGCTATGAGAAGAAATCCCCATGAGAGAACATTGATTAAACGGTGATTCACTACTTTTCTCCCTTTATGATTCGATCCACATTAACCTCACTGTTATTGAAATTATTGAACCTTGAGCGTCACTTGAACCATATCATCACCTTCATTCCCTACTAGCCAGGTAGTTTCACCGAGTGCGGTCCAGCGGCGCTCCTCGCCAAAAAATGGGGCTGAGACCTCTTTTCGGGGCAGTGCGACCTGAAGATCGCAGGCGAGAGGGGTATCCAAGTAGAGACGAATTAACTCAACCAATTGATCTCTTTCTTTTTGTTGATAAAACCACTGTAGATTACTATCCTTGGCGGTCGCTTCTGGAGTGACATGAATGATCAGTTTACCACTCCCTTCATCAATCCGCTCTCCGAGAATGGTGTTGTAACCGAGGGCGTTAGGTCGACTCCCCAGTGTAAATTTCTCACTCTGTGGTAGGCGCAGGCTGCGCAGTACACACTGCTCGACCTTGATCTGACATCCAGGGAGGTAGTTGGCCACCATTTTAGTCAAACCTGCCGCTGAACGCTGCTTTCGCCCAAAGAGACGACCATAGCGGAGAATGAGGTGAGGATCGCTCAGGCTCTCTTTTATCTCTCCCCGTAACCCAAGAAAGGTGTAGAGAAGCTCGCTAAACCGCTTGTCACCGCGTTCAACATGGTTAAAAGGGATGGCGCCATCACGAACCACGGCATCATCGAGATCAAACAGGCGCTGATGAATGGTATCCAGCAGCATCTTCGCCACACCCGGCTCTTCAAGTTCAGAGTCGATCAACTCTTCTGTCAAAAAGTCGGGAAGTGGCGATGAGGCGCCATAGAGCGCGGCGCGGGTCGTCTCCAGCGTGATACCCGACTCATCGTCGATCTCAATTCGAGAAAGCTCAGCCACAGGGGTTGCAAGTGAGAGCTGTGGCTCGATCTTAATCCTCCCCCTTTTAGTCCCCTCCCTCTGCAGCAGACGCAGTGCCTGAAACAGAGAGAAGGCCTCGGGGTTGGCGCTAAGCTCCGCGATCAGTTCAGCGGTTCTGTTCCCAGATGTACCGGCCACTGGATCCCCTCCTCCTGTTCTGGATCACACATGGTGAAGCCACTGTAGTAGTTCATGGGTGTTAATGATTGGTAGAGCTCTTTAAGAATGGATCCAAATAGGTAGCGATCACCAAAACTGATGAAGGGATCGCGACGAAGATCCACCTCAATACTCTGTCCACGGTAGAAACGGCCTGAAAAGAGGCGATCTGAGGTTGTCACCCGAAGATCAGAGATGGCTTCAATCCGACTGCGTGCGATCTCGCTGTTGGCACTGGTCATTGCCGCAAGATTGGCATAATGGTTTAGATACCCCTGAAGCGTCGCCGAACTGAGAACAGATTTTCGCTGGAGAGATAGATGAGAGGTGAGATGCCAGAGGAGACTACTCTCTGCAGGAACTCCCCTTGCCCCTTTTGGTGTCAGGAGGTTGCTGAATGTGACTCGTTGCGGTGTCCCCATCGCATGACGGGTAATCTGTCCCGGCTGAACCCTCTGAGCGGCAACACCATCTGTCGCCATTAGCTTTATTTGCAACACCTCACCCGCCTCAAGCGCTGTTCTGCGACTGTAGGTGGGAACTAGGCTGAAGGCGCCTGCGGCACCATCTCTCCGCTGTTTGAGGTGATAGAGTGCCCCACCGCCCCCCTCAAGTGCAAACTGACGATAGGAGCGGTAGATCCGTTTCAGTTTCTCTCCTCGTCTTACCCCTCTGACCTGCTCTACCGCAAACAGGGAAGCGTTTGGGTTATCTGCCCGGAGCTGAAGTGGATAGTCACTCTGATGGTGATCAATCAGGATTGACTCTGCATCACAGGAGTAGAGATTGAGTGCTGGAGTCGCATTGAGGATAAAACGGCTGGGTGATAACGGCGGTATTGGCGTGGTGGTCGGCAAGAGATCGAACAGTAGTTCAAAACGACTACCAGCCCGCCTCGTCCATGAGGAGAGATCGAGATCGAAAAAGAGAAATTTTTCCGGGAAGTGGAAGAAGTCATGGATCTGATTGAAGACAGAGAGATCATCATCATCGCCTGGAAGTAACAACTCGTCTTCAGCGAACCCTGCTGCCGTCAGCGACTTTGCTTGAAGGGTAGTGGTATCTCCCCCCTCAGCCACTACGCGTACTGAGAGAAGGGTGTGGAGCAACAGGGCATAGAGATCGGTTGCCCCCCCATAGTCCCCCCCCAGATAGAAGCGGAGGCGGTCAATATTGAGCGTTTGCAGGGGGATGCCTCCACTATCGAGCACCACCCGCACGGTCACTGCGCTAGCACCACCCTCCCCTTCAACCACTTTCTCAACTGTCGTCACGCTCAGTGGCCAGACTGAAGTTTGGTAGCAGGTACTAAAACGGAATACGGAGCCACCAACCTCTTCTGATTCGAGCGGAGTCCCTTTTTTGACCTCGATCTTCTCGTTACACCCCCTATTGGCACTAAACTGGATGATCGTTGCCGCCGGAACCGGCTGCATGATGTTCGGTTGAAGTACTTGGGCGAGATGGTGAAGGAGCTGTGGATAGTCGTCGTCCAGCTTCTGCTGAATTCCTGCCGTTAGAAATGCGGTCCCTTCGAGCAGGCGCTCAACATCGGGATCACTGCTCGCAAGTTCAAGGGCAGGAGCGAGCACCGGATTACGCTGCGCAAACTCTACCGAGATCTCCCGCAGCCTTTTCAACTCCTCCTTAAAATAGTGACTATCCATCTCTCTCCTTTAGACTCCAGCACGGGCCTGTGCGACTGTGGTGTGCCACTGCAACTGCTTTTTCCCCTTGGGAAGGTGAATCTCCAGCGACAGGCGAAATCTGAGAGAGAGCGTCCGCTCATCCCAGCCGTCAAAGTCGACGACTATCTCCCCAGCCCTCGGCTCATAACGGGCGATGGTGTTGGCAATACCCTGACAGATTTCGGCCGCCTCCGGCGAGCCAACCTGTCCCGGAAAACGGTTGATCTCATCCAGTCCATATTCGGGATCGAAAGGTATCGTCCCACGGCGACAGTGAAGAAGATTGGCGATATGGCGGATGACTGACTGCTCTATCTCATGCTCCTCATTTGATGCTGATACTCTCTTAGCGGCATAACCATACCTCTCAAGAAATCTCATTCGCGCCAAAGCCGCCATCTAATTCCACTCATCCTCAAATTCAACACTCCCATCAGCACCCCAACTCCATGAGATCTTTTCATAGATGAAGGAGACTCGCTCCATCATCGCCATGGCAGCCCACTGTGGGTGGTCAGGGTTGGGCATCTCCGGTTCAACCCGATTGATAAAGGCGTTCTCAAGACGAATACGATAATAGAGCTCCTGAAGACCGCTGCTATTGGGGAGATACCACGAAAAGGTGGCATCGCTAATCCTCTCTTCGGTACAGAGCAGCTGCATTAAGCGTGGAGAGCTGATATCGACCTCTTTTAAGATGGTCAGTGGGCGGTGAACCCGAATACCCAGCGGCAGTCCATGTTGATTGCCAGTGGTCATCTCTACCCGGTGTTGGTAGTGAAAGAACTCAATGCTATCCAGGCGATCTTCACGGGTCGCTCCCCCCTTAATTTCACCACTAGTGGTACCGTTTAACTCCAGGTAACCCAATGCCGGCATTACTACTCTCCTCGCCTAGTTCTAGCGCTAACCCAATGAGATCTCATTCTATATGGTTCCCTGCAGTGAGAGTGAAAACCGAGCACCCACAATTTTGAGGTGAGGGACCAGCTGTAGCTGGAGGGTGTGCTGTTGCGAATCATCACTCCCCATTAGCGTCACTGCTGCGGCACGAAAGGGGCGTCTTGCGCGAACTGCAGCCACGGGATTATCGACATCAGAAACATACTGCTGAAGCCAGTGGTTAAGCTGTGACACCACCTCAGCCGGAGTTGTCAAACCACCCAAGCGATCGCGCTCAATCACTTTCAGGTAGTGGGCAACCCGGGTTACCAGCAACAGATAGGGGAGCTGAGCATTGAGGCGGCGATCGAGCACTGCCTCCTGATCCCCGCTCAGTCCACCCAACCCTCCCCAGTGGATCGAGTTGGCCGAGTGAAAATGTGCCGCATCTCCTCCACCATTGAGTACCAGAGGCATAAAACCGAGGTCGGCCAACTCACTTTCACGCGCCTCACTAATACGCAGATCGACAAAAGGGTAGCGGTAGTGGTCATTTGAGTTGAGCTGTTGTGGTCGTGGGCATCGCCCCCCCACCGGACCTACGGCGTCAATTGCTGAGCCATATTTTTCGTAGCTTTCAAGAAGGCAGACCACATAATCAAAAGCGGCACTGCCCCAGATCATCTGCCGGGCATCACTTTTGATCTCTTCATCAAAAGCGGTACCACTCTGCGTCTGGGAGTGATACGGAAGGCGTCGCAGAACACCGGGCAAGGTTAAGGCGATATAGCGCGAATTCTCCTGCTGCTGAAATCCGCGCCAGTGGATGAACGAGGGTCCCTGATGCAGCTCACGCAGACCGCGACTGGTGGAGAGATCCCGAAAACTGTTCACCTGAAAAAAAGCAGGTGAGGCTTGGGCAATAAAGGGGAGAAAGCAGCGCGATCCAATAGCCGCCAGCTGCTGTAACAACCGGATCTGATGTCGTTTTGGACCAAAGGAAAAACCGAGCACAGCAACCGAGTAAGGGACACCACCAAACTGACCATATTCGATGTTATAGAGCAGGTGGTAGAGCTGTGATGAGAAGACCTCTTGACCTGTACCACAGTCATCACGCAAACGATCATAATGGATATCGAGAATATCGAGGAGAGCACTTTTCCCTTTTAGGGCGGTAACGATGACGAGAAGATCCCGCCATAAGGTCTCAAGTTCGATAAATCGCGGTTGGTGGAGCACTCTGTTCAGCAGCTGTTGGAGCGTGGTCCGGAGAAGGCTGATGGAGACCAGCCGTGGTAACGGCTCACTGCTGTTGACACCGCACTGAAGAAGATGCTGTTGTAACCACTCCGGTTGGGTCGAGAAGTCGCTCTGCTCCTGTCGTTCTAGCAGAGAGATTACCTCTGATAACTGCCGTAACGGTTTGACTCTGGTGATCAGTGATTGCGGCAAAAAATCGGAAAATTGTTCGATAACCAGAGAGGCATCGATACTTTTCTGACCTACGGGGAAGGTGAAAGAGAAGGTGATTTGAAGTGCTTTCAGTAGGGATTCCACACTCTCCGCAGTGACGGTATGTGTGACCAGAGGCGTTGTATCGTCACCCGCCTCCTTACCGCTGAAGTTGGCCATCGCCAAGATCCGAAATGGGAGAACCACCTCTCGTTGTTCACCATTAGAGTCATCGCTGTAACTTAACTCAATTCGATCCCACATCAGTCGATCTTGCTCCATCACCATTACACTCTGGCTGGCCAACAGGCCGCAATCTTCATCGGGGTCGAAGAGGGCGCCTCCTGCAGGGAAGCAAACACCTTCTCTTGACCACTAATGGTGTAGTGGAGATCGAAATACTCAATTTTACTATCGATAAGTTTTGCCTCATACAGGGGGAACTCCGCAGGATAGACTCGCTCTGTCCCGTCACTAAACTGTTGTAAAAATTCGACAAAAGGGTGGCTGCCGGCATACTCTTTGACTAGGTGAAAACGGCCGACATCTATCTCCAGCTTTGCCCGAGTGCAACTCTGATCCCAGAGAAACGGTTTGGACGCGGGAAAATTGAGGTTGACCAGTGTTGTCTTCTCATCGCCACACTCCATGGTGAGCACCGTTTTACTGGGCAAGAAGAGGGCATCTTTACTGGTACCGGTCGGTTTTGCCGCCACCGCTACCGGAATCTTGGCGTTACTACTCTCCAGTGCATCACCGCCACGGTTGGTGTACTCGAGAAATTCACGGTTGAAGGGGATAGCAAAGCGGTTGACCCGCTGCGGCACATAACCGGCACCGTACTTCAGGGCGATGAATGGGGCGGCATCGCCTTCACCAATAAAACTCCAGAGTTTACCCCCCTCTCCTACCATCGCCTCCGCCTCTTTATACTTGGGAACCCCCTGCAGTGAAGCGAGGACATTGTCCATCCAGTTCTCCTGAAGATAGCAGGAGGTCTCCTCCAGCATAAATTCCAGAGCCAAATCGACCGAACCACCGTAGATATCCCAGAAGGCTGCGTTCTGGCGGTCTCTTTTTCCCAACAGAATCTGTAGCTGACGAATCGATTCGTAAGCTCTCGCCTCTGGTCCGGAACCGATGCCGGGGTTATCCGGATTGGTGAAGAGGTTGACCATACCCATATGAGAGACACTACGGATCTCAGAGTTCATCGCGACATCACCCAGCGCGGTAATGTAATCCCCGAGAAGCTTTCCCGACTCCTCCAGAACCAGATCCCGTTCATCTTCCTCTTCCGGTTTACCACCACTCGCTTTATCGAGTTTTTTCTTACTCTTCATCCCGCTTTTGCCGGCTTTGGCCAACGCCTTACCTACCGGTCCCGCCTTTGCCAAAAGCCCCAGCCCCATTTTTGCCAATGTCTTATTCTGTTTGCTATTGTCCTTGGGGGCGTTGGGGCTGAACATCTTCATCGTCTGGTAGTAGTCGAGCAGGGTCAGCCACTCACTCTCCACCCCCTCCTCCAGCCACGGTTCGAGCTGTGCATAACTCACTTCAAGGACAGAAAAAAAGGGGTTCCCCCCTCTAGCCAGTGACTCTACACCCTCTAGCCACTCCCTCCTTCCCCGAAGGGCGCTACTGCCGGAGCTAAAGCCTTTGAGAAACGCCTCCCAAGAGTCGAGGTAGAGACCTTGATAGTAGTCGCGAAATCGGGCAATCCGTTGTGGTACCTCTTGCGCAATGGGTGCTTGGTGAGTGACCTCTGCCAACAGGCTCTCAATCAGCGCCTTCCCCTCAAGGGTAAACGCCGGCTCTACCCGAATGGTGTTATCAAAGCGGCCACTCCCCTGCCAGAACTGTTTTAGAAGCGTTTCGTTACCACGAAGTTGCAGATTTGCCCATTCGATTACCCACTGCAGCTGTTCTCCGCTGGCCAGAACCAGACTATCGATCTCCCGTTTTAACAGAATCAACTCCTCTTGGGCGCGCTCTAGATCGTGTGACCAGAGTAGATACTGAATGTAGAGCTGATTGTAAGCGGTCACCTGTTGGCTATCGAGTGTTCCGTCGAGGAGCCACTCTCCCGAGTCATAGGGTTCAGCGAGAAAACCGAGATCATCCGCATCGCCGCCCCCAATGTACTCCTCAAGCAGAGCGATCCGTCTTGAGAGCACCATCACCAGGTTTCCGACCGTAACATGGTCTCGTCGCTTGCGCCCCATCTCCTGTTGAATGGAGGCAAGAAGAGCACGGTTTGCCGGTTCACCCAGGTTGGAGTAGAAACGGTCGACATAGATCTTCTTTAATTTTGAAAAGAGCTGATCCTTCTCCGTTGGGGTGTACCACGGTAGCCACCAGCCGCTGATGGTCTCTTCAAGTTCCATGATGAGCGTGCGCATTGAACTGAGGGTTGTGATACTCCCTGCATGGCCAGAGGTTGAAGAGACCAGCTTACCGGCATACGCCTCTCTCTCTTCAACCAGATATCCCGAATGATTTTGGTAGAGGTGGTAGAGCCCACCGCCAACAACAATGAGTATCGTCAACCAGGCGGCGCGCCAGAAGAGGCGCATTCTCGCCTCTAACAGCATGGCACTCTCTAGAGGCTCAATGACACCTCGCTGAGAGGGAAGAACCTGTTCCAGAAACTGCTTGGCATGAAGAGTTTTCCCTTTGTCAAAGTCACTACTGGAGCCGCTGAAGTAGAGCCCGCGATTAATGGGGCCACTGTGGTAAGCGTTGTATTCGTAAAAGGTCTCACTAAAAGCCTCAAGCGCATCACCAAGAGCAGCGATCCCTTCGGGAAAGAGAAGAAGTTCGCTGTCACACTTTCCGCTATAGAGCGTCTTTAACTGATGCTCTTTCATCTGAGCAATGATCTGTTGCAGTGCAGCAATCACCGGTTTTGACCCAGGTGTCGAATCGACAATCAAGGCACCAAAAGGCTCCTCTCGCTGCTCCTCGCTCATCTCTCTCCACCACGAAGAGGAGCCGTCAAGCTGCTCAACTCCAGTCACAACAAGGTAGAGAGGAAGGCGCATCGTAGTAACCTTCATCAGCTGATCGATCTTCCGGCGCCACTCTCGTCCCAGTTCACGCATCTCGGTTCGGCTTCTCTCACCAAGCAGGGTGGCATCCAAGGTGATCACCACTCCGTTGAGACACTCTTTGCTGCGATATTTTCTCAGTAGTTTGGCAAACTCGACCCACTCGGAAGAGGCGCCCTTACCCTCTAAGCCAAAGATCTGCTTAGGGGTATCCACCATCACCATTTTATTGGTCAAAAACCACTCAAAGCTGTGGCCATGGCTGCTGATCCCCTTTACATCGACCGCCGTTTCGGTGAGATCTGCCTGAGAATAGAACGCCTTGCGACGCTGATCCTCGCCTCCTAACAACAGAAACCACGGGAGAGCATAGAGTGGGTCTCCCTGCTCTTTGAGCCGACTTTTGGCGAGAAACTTGTGAAGTTTGAGCAGCCGTTGCTGGAGTCGGGAGTGGTTGACAAAACCGAAAAGCCCCCCTAGAAACGAAGCCGATTCATCGCGTTCAGTGCTCTCTTCGACATGAATCAGTTTCTCTACCCGTTTTTTTGCTTGATAGCGACGGTAGAGTTTTCGGATAACTACGCAGCAGAGGAACCATGCGCTAAAGGTGACGATAAAGATCTGCACCCCAAGCTCTATGGTGTAACCGGCAAAGAGCGTTACCGCAATAATGACTACGCCGATAAGAGACCAGAGCAGCAGAAAAAGGATCAATTTAAAGAGGGCTTTTAACATAGTTTCGGTGGGGTCGGTTTGCGGTCGGGGATCAGAATATTAAAACCATCTTTTGTGCCAACTCGACCATCTCGCTTCTGGCAGCAAAAAAGAGGGCAATAATTAAGAGCAGGGGGATCCCCAACACCAGCGTGGTGAAATCGAGCGTTCGTTTAATCTGACTTCCGCTCACCTTATCTGCAAAAGCGACTGGGAAGAGGGGATCGCCCTCAAGTCGCCCGGCAGGGGCAAGGATGTCATAGTTGGACTGGATGATCTGCTGTCGGGTAACCTTGTCGCGATCACGATAATACTTCCCACAAAAACCGAAGCAGAGCGCATAGAAAAAGACCTCCCGCACATCCTTCTCACCCGGATTGACCGGATTGAGGGTCTCAAGGCGTTGATAAAACTCGGTTCCACCGCTGGCGCTGCCAAAATGGACCTTCTGTAACATCTCTTTCAGCCACTGCTGCCGTCCCTGCCACTGCTGAGATAGCATCAGTTCATCGAGATAGGCGATCACAGCAAACCGGGCGTAATCGTACTCTTCATCTCCATAGCCGTACTCTCGCGCACGCTGCCCACTCTCCACCAACATCCGCTCAAACTCAGTCCTCACCTGACCATAATCACGATTGGAGAGAAGTTGTGGCTGTTGCCGGTAACGCTCTGATGCGGCAAAGAGGGGGATAAAAGCATCGATCAGCTTCACCGCTATCCACCCCCCAACACAATTAACTCTACTTTGAGATCTTGCGGTGCATCTTGCCATGAGAGGGCAAGTGTTCGACGATCGCAGACGGAGACCCACTCTTCACTATTGGTATCGAGTTGAAAATAGGCCGAATCAGGATAGCGGGGAAGCCCCTCGGGATGGACCGTAAGATAACTTGCAGTAACTCCCGGTAACGCCCGTTGAATCATCTCTAGCACATTATCGCGGGAACCGATCTTCGCAAACTGAACAAAAGATTCAAGGAGACTCTCAAACTGCTCTCGGGTCTTGAGCACCAGATAGAAGCGGTTATTGCCACTAAAGAAGCGATCCGGAATGGTCTGAGTGTAGATATTGTCCTCACCTGCAGGAAGATCCACAAGGAGATCGGGACGGACACTAATCTCATTTAACAGCTGTAAAATGAGGAGACGAGCTTTACTAAAACAGTCGCCCGGATTGTCATGGCGATAACGAATATGGCCATCGTTACTCCCCAGCCGTTCACCCAGAACATTGAATGACATCGAAAAGGTGCTTAACTCTCCGATTAACTGGCTAAAAACGGTGAAAACCTGCCATGGATGAAGGTCGTTGGTCAGCGAGAGCTGATGCATCTGCAGCGCATAACGGCTGAGGGTCTGTAGGGCGAGACGGTAACGCAGCGCCTTGGGCCCCATCCCTGCATTGCCAACGGCCTCCCCTTTAAACTCCTCAAGGAGCGCAGCACGCCGCACCAGCTCCTCTCGCACAGAGCGGACAGCGCCAAGTAGTGATGGCGACGCAGCGATGGCCAGTGCCGGTGGCGCATAATCGGGATCAAGAATAGGGTGATCCTCCCCTTCGATTATCCGTGCCAGAGGCAGAGCGTGGTAAGCGGCAAACTGCTCCAACTCCTCCTCGGTGACTATCTTCAAGCTATAACGGAGGGTTTCACACTCAATCTCATCGCTAGTGGCATAAAGATCGGGAAGACGATCACCATCGCTCACGAGAAAGCGACGATTAGAGCTATCAGCGGAAGTGGATGTAACATTATTGCCATCACTGCGCCACTTCTGGAGTACCAGATAGAGTTGAAGGGGGGCGTTGTGATCGCTCCAGAGGGCAGAGACGGAGCGGGGTTCCAGGGTTGAGTTCCCGGGGTAGGCGATATAGGTACCATCGGCCATTACCGCTTCACACTGTTCGACCTCGATCACGCCATTACCGACCGCTTCAGCAGAGATTCTGAGCTGACCAAAGCCCCACGGATAGGGCTGGCTCAACGCAAACTGGCGTGAGATCAGATGGTTATGGTGCTGATCCAGATACTGAAAATGGTGGGGTTGGAGAAACATCCCCTGCCTCCAGTTCAGCGGCCTTTCAAAATTCATTCATCCCTCTCCCTTGGATCCAAGACACGAAAATTATCGTTGTGAGGCTGTGCGCCCTACTCTGGGCGAACCTCAAGTTCACTAATTCCACTCATTCCCAGCGTGACCCAGAGCTTCATCACCGCTGCCCGCTTATCCGGATCCGACATCAGCTCCATGACATTGGTGCGGGGCTCCTCCATTCCAGCAATGGGAACCAGACGCACACTCTTACTCTGGGCGAGATCACTATATCCTGCAACAATAGCGATAAACTTCGCCTGATCCATGCGATCCATCACCACCACTTGTTCGCCTCCGGGATAGATGGAGAGTTTCTCGCTATAGAGGATGGAGGCATCGACCCCCTCATCGGATAATAGCTCCTCTACGCCGGTGCGGGTCTGAGCTATTTTTTTAAATTTTGCCGCCTTATCGAGCTGAAATATGGCAAGAAAAAGGGTGTGCGGCTGGCCATTATAGGCGTTAAGATTTTCGTCCGCTCTAAAGCGAATCGAGATCCCCTTCTCTTCAAACGACCAGAGGGTCGGTGGCAGATTGTCATAGATCGGCGTTGGCCGATAGAGCTCACTCCCTTCACTGGCAACTGCCTGTTGTGGGGTCTCTTCTATCACCCCCTTCTCTACCGGTTTGGGAACACAGCCCCACTGCGCTCCGATCAAGAGAGAGAGGAGAAGAGGGAGGGCGCCCCCTCCTCTCCCTCTATCTGTGGTTATACCGATAGCCACTACTTTGTCGATCAGGGAACGGTTGCGTCTACTCTCCAGCCCACTTATCCAGAGCGTTGGTAGAGCCGACCGGGTGTTCCCAAGTGATACTGCCATAGGTAAATGTCAGCTCCTCATGGGCAACGAGGTGATCGTGCTCCGGGTGCATCCTGTTGGGTGAGATGGTACGAATACCGATGATCTTCGCCTCTTCCAGTTCAATGGTATAAAAAAGCTCTGGCTCACCTTCGTTGGTGATATCAGAGCTGCGGAAAAACTCAAACAGGCAGGTGAGCTCTGTCGGTTTGCCCATGAGGTTAAAGAGCAGAGGCGAAGATTTGTCGATCATCTTGGTGATGGTCAAACCTTCATGACGGCGGTTACTGGTGATAGCTCCTACCCGATTATCTGTTGGAAGTGATATTTTATGATCCAGCGCAAAGACTGAGATCGCATCAGAGTGTGCCTCTTTATAGTAGGCACCGATACTTACTTTAGAAGAGGCATCTTCTGTTAGAACATTCCCCTCTGCATCTTCAATGGTTAAATAGATCTCTGTTGCCATGGTGCTAAACTCCTTGAGCGGTGAAAATAGGGTGAATTAGTGGTTGTGCCAGCATAACGGCATCGACGAGGCCCTTGGAAAAGAGCCCCCTCACTGACAGTGAGGGGGGGGCTTGCCGACTGCGAACAGACCTGGATAAATCAGGCTGCGTCGAGGGTGCTGGTCAGGTTAAGGGTAAAACTCGCCCCCATGTACTTAAAGTGAGGTGTCACCTCTAGCTGAACAGAATACCAACCCACCTCTCCGGGAACTGTAGAGACGGTCAATTCCGCTTTACGCAGCGGTCTCTGGGCACGGGTAGCAGGTGAAGGATTCTCTTGATCTGCGACATACTGCCGTAGCCACTTATTGAGTTCTCCTTCGAGCTCACCCCGACTCTTCCAGCTGCCAAGATTTTCCCGTTGCAGCACCTTAATGTAGTGGGCGAGACGGTTGACGATGAACATATAGGGGAGCTGAGTACCGAGTCGGAAGTTCAACTCTGCCTGACGGCCCTCTTCATCATTGCCAAAGAACTGTGGTCGCTGGGTAGAGTTGGCAGAGAAGAATGCCGCTTGATTGCTACCCTTCTTCAGAACGAGCGGGATAAAGCCCATTTCAGCCAACTCATACTCACGCCGATCTGAAATGGTGGTCTCCACCGGACCAATCACCAGCTCCTGCCCATCCTGCTCAACCACATTGATATCCATGTCATTCACCCCGCCGCCACTGGTTGGGCCGATGATATTGGGACACCAGCGGTATTGGGCGAAACTGTCATTGACATTGGCACCAAATGCAAAAGAGGCGTTACCCCACAGATAGTTATTGAGTGTGGTTCCGGTCGTCTCTTCGTAATTAAAACTCTTGGCGGGGTTGTCTTCGCCATAGGGTTGACGAATCATCATCTTCGGCATGGTCAAGCCGATGTTCCGCGAGAGATCCGAATCACGAAAACCGTTCCACTTGGCGTAGTTGGGGCTGTCAAAGATCGACCCCAACTCTTTCAGCTGAGGAAGCGATGAGTAGGATGTTACACCAAAGAACGAGGCGTCAGCGTTGAGGATTATCGGGGCATGAATCATCCCACCCAGCGTTGCCAGATGCTGCATCAATTTCACATCCTGACTACCGTGACTGACACTGTAGTCGGTAATCACCGCCCCCACTGGCAGGCCACCGAATTGACCGAACTCTTCGGTGTAGAGGTGGCGATAGAGACCTGATTTGGTGAAGTCTGGCGCATCCTCAAAATCCTCAAACAGATCTGTTTTTGAGGTTGAGATCACCTGAACCTTGATATTCTCTCTGAAATCAGTTCCCTGGAGCAGATACTCAAGACTTTTCCAGGTTGACTCCAGCTCCTGAAAAGTGGGGTGATGAAGAATTTCATCCATCTGTTGGCTCAGACGACGGTCGAGCTCGTGAATCATCTGATCGACAAAACGCTTGTCTGCACGCTCGTCAATACGATTATTCTCAATCAGTTCCGTCAGCAACAGCTCTACCCCGGCGCGGGTTGCGGCATAGCCCTCATCTTCCACGCCCAGGTTGGTGTGCTGCATTAACTGGCCAATTAACTCGCCCTCTTTTACTGCACTACTCTGTTCACTCATATTCGTTCTAATCCTCTCACTTCACGGATGATTCTGTGGGTAGTCTGATGTTTGACAGACTATTTCGCTTTACCAATTCCCAGTTCGCTGCTCAGTTTTTTGCGGGAGTCCGCATTGGCAACCAGCTCCTGGATATCACGCCGCATCTGAGGTGCATTTCCAAGCGGCCCGCGTAGCGCCTTAAGGGCATCTCTTAGAGCGATCACCTGCTTTAGCTCCTCCACAGCCTGAACGATGCTATCGGGAGAGAAGTCACTCATCTCTTTGAAGTTAAGATTGATCGAAAACTCTTCACCCTCTTTGCCACTAATGCGGTTAGGTACCGAAAATTGGGTCGAGACATTCAAGCTGGCGAGAACCTCGTCAATATTGTCGTTATTAATGTCAATCGGTTGCCGCTCTTCGATCGGGCGTGAATCTTCGCTTTTGGTGAGATCCGCAAGGATCATCGCCTTAAGTGGTAGTTCGGTCTGGGACTTGGCATTTCCGGTCGCAGGCCTGTAAACAATGTTAATACGCTCTTTGGGCGCTACTGAGCTTTGAATTTTTCTGGACATCTGTTCTCAAAACCTCCAACGGTCAAAATTTATAGAGGTACCGCTACTGCCAGGTGGTACGGTAGCAGAGGTACACGGGGCATGATGACCGGAACTGGAGGTTTATGCTCCGGCCCCAACACCACTTCTTGCCTCTTGCGGGGGGGAGTATAGAGGAGTTAAAAATCGAGAACAACCACTATAAGTATTTGCTGATTTAATAAATCACCGTGAGTCTTGTTTTTTATAATCAATGCGTTATTGTGGATAATTAATGTTGAATCTTAACTGCTAGTGTTTCAATTTAATTAAAAATTGTCGTAGCTACTCAGGAGAGGGCGTGATCTGCTATCGCTATCGAGATACGACCGTCATTCCCGCGTAAGCGGGAATCCAGAGGCACCGTAGCTACCCTTTAGCGTGAAATACATTAGCGTAACCATTCACTCCCCTGGCCTGTTTTAGCCCTCACCCCGGCCCTCTCCCAATGG
>JADFYS010000059.1 GCA_015232955.1 Gammaproteobacteria bacterium | reverse complement strand
CTCTGAACAAGAGGCAAAGAGCATTGCGGCCATGGTTTCGGGTCATCTCTTTGAATTGAACCAAGACGGTGCGGTAACGGTTCTGAGCTCCTATCTGCGGGATAAGGGGGAGATCCGCAGTATGAGGATTGTTGATGCAGTGGATGGTAGTCAGTTCCTCGGTTATCACCGAGAGGGGGATGTCACAGCGTTTGGCGGGGATGTTGAGCCGCACTGTCTTCCCTCAGAACAGGGGTACCAGGAGAATATTGTGGTGGATGGCAGCCTGATCGGAACCGTGCAGATCTGCGTTGCCGCCAGAGAGGGTGAGATTGAACTCTCTGCGGCAGAGGTGGCCTGGATTGAAAAGAATCCAGTAATCTCAGTCCATAATGAACTTGATTGGAAACCCTATAATTTTTATGAAGATGGTCGTGCTCAGGGGCTTTCTGTCGACTTGATGGATCTCCTTGCTCGTAAGGTGGGGTTGACCGTTCATTATGAGCGCGGTAGCTGGAGCGACCTCCTGAATATGGCCATGAATCACAAGCTGGATGTCATGCTCAATACCGGTCGTAACTCGGAGCGGGAGGAGTTTCTTCTGTTTGCAGGACCCTATGCGGAAAATCCCAATGCGATCTTCGGCCGTCGTAGTGATCCCTCCATTACCACCATTGAGGATCTCAATGGCAGAAAAGTGGCGGTGGTTGAGGGGTTCTTTCAGGAGAACAATCTTCGTCAACACCACCCGCTGGTGCAGCGAGTAGTGGTCTCCAACTCGCTGGAGGCGCTGAAGGCGGTCGCTTTTGGTCGGGTGGATGCCACCATCGGCTCCCGTATCGTCCTCAATTTTCTGATACAGCAGGAGATGCTGTCGGAGGTGGAGGCGAAGGGGGAATTTGCGATCAACGGTGAGGGTGATCCCTCACTCTATCTTGCGGTGCGAAATAACGCTCCCGTTCTGCACTCGATACTGAGTAAGGCGCTGGAGAGTGTCACCGAGTCAGAGATGAACGCTATTCGCAAGCGCTGGATGGAGATTGAGACGGAGGGGTTGGGGGTTCGTCTCCCGCTCACTCCGGAGTTACAGCAGTGGATTGAGCGCCATCCCGTGATTCGGGTGGGAGGGGAGATGGACTGGGCGCCATTCGATTTTGTCAACAGGAGTGGTGATTATGATGGAATTGCCAAGGACTATCTTGATGAGATTGCGGCACTGACCGGCCTCCGTTTTGAGATGGTGACGGGCCAGACCTGGTCCGAGCTTCTTGCCAGTTTTCAACGGGGGGAGCTCGACCTTCTGCCGGCGCTTAACTATAACGAGGAGCGGGCACAGTTTTCCCACTTCACCCAGCCCTACATTACGCTGGCCGACTACTTCTTTGTGCGTAAGGGACACCCCGGTTTTCGTTCGCTTTCGGCTCTTGACGGGATGCGGGTAGCGGTGGTCAAAGGATACGCAGTAGGATCATGGCTAAAGAAAAAGTACCCAAAGATAGAGCTGGTGGAGGTGGAGACCATTCTCGAAGGGCTTCGTCTGTTGGCGAATGGGGGGTGTGTCACATTTATCAATGACAACCCTTCAACCACTTATGTGATGCAGCAGTTCTTCATCTCGGGGGTAGAGATGAAGCAGCTGGTTCCGGGAAGAACAACGCAGGATATCCATATGGCGGCAAAAAAGGGGTATCAACCTCTGGCCGAGATTGTGTCGCTCGCCATGACGAGTCTGAGTCGGGAGAAGCAGAGAGCGATCACCGAACGCTGGATGAGTCAGGTGGAGAGCAGTGATGTGATGCTTAGCCTGAGTGAAAAGGAGCGGGACTGGCTGAGACAGAACGCCAAAATCCGTTTTGCGGTGGATCCGGCGTGGCTACCGATAGAGGCGATAAATCGTGATCATGAAGTGCCCCGTTATGAGGGGATGATGGCGGATCTTTTACAGCAGATTTCCGAAACTTCCGGAATTGACTTTCAACTGGTGGCCACCGAAAAATGGACTGATTCGGTGGAGTTGGCGAAACGGGGTGAGATCGATATGTTGGCAGCCGTCAGCAGAACTGCTGAACGGGAGGGCTATCTTGACTTTAGTGAACCGACTATTGAACTCAATGATGGGATACTGATGCGCAGTGATGCCGGCTTTATCACCGATGTGGGGGATCTCGTCGGGATGCGGGTGGGGGTCCCTGAGGGGACCTCGGTTCAATCTATGTTGGAGCGGGATTATCCCGAGCTGATTCTGGTGCCGATTCGCGGGACCCGTGCCGGCCTTGAACAGCTCAGCTCGGGAGGGGTGGAGGCGTATGTGGGTAACCTCGAGGTGATCGGTTATCTGATCAATCAGCTCGGTTTTTATAACCTGAAGGTGGTGTTGCGTCTGGATCAGAGACGGCAGCTCCATATCGCCCTGCGTAAGGGGCTGCCACCGGAGGTTCTCTCTATTCTCAATCGGGCGATAACGGCTCTCCCCGAGCACGAGATAGAGGCGATTCGCTTGCGCTGGGTTGGCCTGAAGGTGAGTGATGGTGTTGACTATCAACTGTTGTGGAAGATCGCTCTGGCGATTATTGTGATCTTTATTCTCTTTACTCTCAACAACCTCCGCCTGAAACGGATGGTGCAGGCGAGAACCGAGGATATCGAACGCCAGAAAGAGGAGCTGCGTCAGTTTAATCGCAACCTGGAGATGATGGTGGAGGAGAGAACAGCCGCCCTTGCCACCAGTGAAAAGCGTATTCGGACGGTGATGGACAATATGTCCGACGCCCTGATTAGTATCAACCCCTATGGCATTATTGAATCGGCCAATCGTGCCGCAGAGACTATTTTTGGCTATCCCCTCACCGAGATAGTGGGCAAGAATATCAAGCGTCTGATGCCACCCTCAGAAGCGATGCACCATGATCGCCATATGGCCCGATTTACCCGTTCTAGAGAGGGGGAATTTGTCGGTCAGGGGGCGCGTGAACGAATCGGGCTGCACGCCAATGGCCATGAGATCCCGTTAGAGGTCGCTGTAGGGGAGGTAGATATCGGCGATGAGCGAATCTATGTCGGGGTACTGCGTGATATAACCGAGCGCAAGGAGGCCGAGTATCGTCTTCATGATGCCTACGAGGTCATTACCGGTTCGATTCAGTATGCAAGCCGTATTCAGCGCTCTATTCTTCCTCGAGAGGAGTTGGTAAATCAGTTGCTGCCAAAGTCGTTTATCCTCTGGCAACCTCGGGATGTGGTCGGGGGGGACACCTACTGGGTGCGATCACGAACAGAGGGGATCTATCTTATCCTTGGGGACTGTACCGGCCATGGGGTTCCCGGCGCCTTTATGACCCTCATTGCCAATGGTGCATTTGAGTACGCACTCGATCTGGTGACAGATGGCGACTGTGCAGCGTTGATTGGACATATGCATCGCTCCATGCAGTCCTCTTTAGGGCAGGATGGGCGCGGTAGCGACTCTGATGACGGGATTGAGCTGGGTGTGGTCTGGATCCCCAACGCAGAACACTCTCTGACCTATGCAGGTGCCCGTTTTTCGCTCTTCTACCATGATATTAATGGGGATGATGTGGTGGAGGTGAAGGGGGATAAAAAGGGGATTGCATACTCGGCTGTCGCCCATGATACCCTTTTTAGTAACCGCACTGTGGAGCGGAGAGCGGGACGGCGCTTCTTCCTCAGCAGCGACGGGATGATCGATCAGGTAGGGGGAGAGAAGCGGCGGATGATGGGCAAAAAACGGTTCAAGCAGCTACTGCTGGAGGGGAGAGCGCTGCCTCTGGAGGAGGTTGGGGATCATATGATGGCAGCGATGAACCGTTACATGGGGAGTGAAAAAAGGAGAGATGATGTTTCAATTATCGGTTTTGAACCGTAATGTTGGATAGTTCCTATTTTTATGTGCGAACACTGATGATTGGTTGACTATGAAGAATAACGCACTTTCAGATAACCATTGGATAAAGGAATCGTTATGACGACAAAAGCAGGCACAGGCTCCAGTACCCATCGACACTATAAGGCTGCGGCCACCCGCGCGGTGAAGGATGCCTTTTCTGCAGCAGGAACCGACAGGGCGGATCTGGTAATCGCCTTCGCCTCGGTCGCCTACCCGCAGGAGCCGCTACTGGCGACCCTGCGCCAACTCACCCATAACGCCCCACTGATGGGGGGATCTGCCTGTGGGGTCATTGCCGCAGGAGATATTATTGAAGAGAACTTTTTTCTCAGTGTGATGGTGATTCAATCCTCTGAGATCCGTTTTTCAACTGCGGCCGCCACCGGTCTTCAACATGACCCGGAGGCAACAGGTCAAGCGCTGGCCTCGGCACTGTCGTCAACGATTGACGATGACACCAAATGTCTGGTCTCCTTTGCCGATGCCTTGACACTCAATTTTACGCGCTTTGAGCAGGGGCTGCGTCAGGGGTTGGGAAGAGAGCGACCGCTACCCCTCTTCGGTGGCGCCACCGGTGACGACTGGAAGTTTGTCAAAACCTATCAGTATCACAACGATGAGGTTCTGAGCGATGCTGCCGTCGCCTTTACAATCTCCGGCGAGGCAACCTTGGCTCACGCGGTCAATCATGGCTGTGTCGTCATCGGGGAGAAGCTGACCATTACCCGTGCCGAAGGGAACACCATCTATGAAGTTGATGGTGAACCGGCATTAACCGTGGTCAACCGCTATCTCAACGAGGATGAACAGCGTGATTGGGGAAAAGTTTTAAACAGTGTTACCCTGGGCTTCAAAGCCGATGATGATGAAGATGCTCTTTTTATCCGCTATATGCCAACCAAAGATGATGCTACCGGCACAGTGACCATTCCGACAGAGGTAGACGCGGGGACTCAGTTCTGGATTACGCGAAGGGATCCCCAACTCATTAGCGCCGGTGTCACGGCAATTGGTGAAGAGGTGGCCAAACAACTGGCGGGACGAGAGCCCAAGTTTGTCCTCCACTTTGATTGCGCCGGTCGTGGAAAGGTAATTTTTCGTGATCAGGAGAAGCAGGACCTGCTGCACAGCCTACAACAGCAGGTTGGTCCAGATGCTCCCTGGGCGGGTTTTTACACCTACGGGGAGTTTGGACCGTTAAGAGAGACCAACTGTTTCCATAGCTATACCCTGATCCTGCTGGCTGTGGTTTGAAACACTATACCCAAGTATCTTGGGTATATATCTAGCCTCACTGTGTATCAGATCTACATCGCACTCCACTAAGGCCACAAACAAATTGACTATACGCTTCATGAATCCTCTCTGGTTGCTGGTGGCGCTGCTCTTCTGTGGAACAGCCTTTGCGGCCAATGCCAAAACGGCTCCTTTCTCACTAACCACTGAGGAGCAGGCGTGGATAGCGGACCATCCGGAGATCTCGGTCGGCATTGAGGAGGGGCGCCCCTTTGTAGGGACCAATGATGACGGTACGCCGGGGGGAATTGCCGGAGATTTTCTCTCACTGGTATTGGCGAAAACCGGGTTAAAACTGCGTGTCATCAGTGACGACTGGAACAGGCTGCTAACCGATTTTCGTGCCGGCAAGATCGATCTGTTACCCGCGACCTACTTTACGGAAGAGCGGGCCACTTACGGCCTCTACAGCCATCCCTATTTTTCCGCAAAGGAGTTCCTCTTCGTTCGTGATGATAATGAAGCGGTTGCCTCATTTGCCGATCTCTCCGGTAAGAAGCTGGCGATTGTTAAGGGATTTGGAACTATCCCCAAAATACGCGAGCAGTTTCCTGCCATTGAGATTGTAGAGACCCCAAGCCAGCTTGATTCCATCTACGCCGTTCTCAACGGCGAGGTGGAGGCGCTTTTCGAGTCACAACTTGTTATTCAGGATCTGTTGCGCCAGGAGCTGATCACCGGGGTTAAAGGGGTTGCGCAAAACGATTTTTCGGCTTCGAATATGTACTTTTTCTCGCGCAATGATGCACCCCATCTTAATGCCATTTTGACCAAGGCACTGGACAGTATCACAGCGGAAGAGAGAAGAACAATTATGAACCATTGGCTCTCCTCCGAATATCCTTCCGCCACTGTTAACGATACCCCCCAAACCACCCGGCTAATTCTGCTGCTGGTGATCGGGACAATCGCCGCTTTTATGCTACTACTGCTGCTGTTGCGATTCTTCCCCTCCCTGGTGCCTTATGAACTGTTGGCACGCCAATTCGGTTCAAAGAGATTTCGCATAATGGCGTTGACAGTGATGGGGGGGATGGTGGTCCTGATATCACTGCTGGTGTGGTACGCCCTCGATGTGGGGAAAAGGGGGGCTGTAGAGAGCACGCGCAACAATCTGCTGGTCACCTTGAAGGGAACCATTGATCGCGCCAGTAGTTGGAGAACGCAGCGCCAACTATTTCTTATGCAGTTGGGGCGTGATCCGGAGCTCTATGAGATCACCAAGGAGCTTCTTTCGCTGCGGGCATCGCCGACAACGCTCGCGGAGGCGGATGCACAGCAACGAATCCGTCACTTTTTCCGTAGCAAGGAGAAGGAGTTCGGTAAAATCGGTTTTTTTCTAATCGATGTTAATGGTGTTACGGTCGCGTCGAGTCGCGATAGTAACCTCGGCAGTGACAACCTCATCGCCCGCAACCGCCCCGACCTGTTTGAACGAGTCTTTGCAGGAGAGGCTGTCTTTGTGCCGCCGATGCGATCCGATGTCCCTCTGCACAAGAGCGAAAAGCCTGTCAAAGTGGAGGATCTCCCCCTGACCATGTTTTTCGCGGTCCCTGTCCGTGATGTGCTCGGTAATGTCCTTGCCGGGCTGACCCAGCGTCTGGTGCCGGAAGAGGAGCTGACCGCGATCATGCAGTCGGGGCAGATTGGCCTATCTGGTGAGAGCTACCTGATGAATCAGGACGGGGTGATGATTACCAAAAGTCGTTTTATCACCCAGTTGCGCGAGATCAATCTTCTGCCCCGGAATGCGACCCTTCAACCGCGATTGGAACTACGCGATCCGGGAGGAGATATGACCGAGGGGTTTCAAATAGACCGTCCCCGAAATGAACTCCCTTTCACCCGGATGGCAACCGATCTCCTCGCACTCTCTCGTGGTGAGACAAGCCAGGCAACACCCTATGGACAACACCCGGGCATCTTTGCCGATGTGGCGGGGTATCGTGACTACCGTGGCGTTGCAGTGATGGGGGCGTGGCACTGGAACCGGGAGCTGGGTCTGGGCATGACCACCGAAATCGATGTGGCAGAAGCGCTGAAGAACTATTACAGCATGCGCCTGAGTCTGCTGACTATTACTGCCGTCACTCTGTTAATGGCAGTTACGGCACTATTGCTAACCCTGCTGCTGGGGGAGAAGGCGACGGCATCAATGCGCCGGGTGCAGCAGAATCTTGAGGAGCGTGTACAACGGCTGGTGCAAACCGAGTCCAGGCTCTATGCGGTGCAGGAGAACCTGGACCGCCAGATGAAGGTCTACCGCAATCTGTTCGAGTTGGGGCAGAGACTACTGACAACCCAGACCCTGGATGAGGCGTTTGAGTTGGCGATAGAGAATAGTAACGAAAAGCTTGGTTATGATCGCTGCCTGCTCTTTGTGCGCAATGCAGATCGAACAGCCTACCTGCCTGGTTCTCATGCCGGATACTGGGAGGAGGAAGAGGAGGAGGCCATAGCCGCAATCACCATTACCAGTGGGGATTATCCCCTAAACCGTTTTCAGCAGCATCAGGATGTGCTCATTCAGGAGTCCACGGTCGAGAGTGATCTGCAGATGGGTGCCGAAGAGCAGGCCTTCGCCACCAAGGTAATGGTGGACGAATACATTGTGATGAAGATTCCTGGTCCTTCAACCACGCTTCCGCTTGCCTTCATTATGGTGGGGAATAGCGAGGAGCAGTTTGATTACTCTACCCGGGTGCGTCAGCAGGGTGATGACATTACCAGTGTCGGCAATTTGTCATCAATGATCTCCAGCGTTGCCACCTCTATAATTTATCACGCCGAGGTGGAAGAGGAGCGACGAGTATTAGAGGAACGAGTAGTCGAACGCACCCAGGAACTGACGGATAAAGAGGCCCGTATCAGGGCGGTGATGGAGAGCGTCGCCGATGGGATTATCACCATTACTGAACAGGGGGTGATTGAGTCGGTGAACCGTGCCACTCTCAGGATTTTTGGTTACCAGCATCAGGAGTTGATTGGGCAGAAGATCAATATGCTAATGCCGCCTGCATCTGCGGATCACCATGACCGTTATCTTGAACAGTACCTTGAAACGGGTAAAGGGAAATTAATCGGTGCCGGGGTGCGGGAAGTGGTTGCACTGAGAAAGGGTGGCAATGAGTTTCCTATCGACCTTAGCGTTGGTGAAGTAAACCTTGATAATGCCAAGATATATGTGGGTGCGTTCAGAGACATCACCGAGCGTAAAGAGGCAGAGGATCGGCTACGCGACGCCTTTGCCGTTATTCGCGGCAGTATCGACTACGCCAGCCGTATTCAGCGCTCTGTCCTTCCACCGAAAGATGTTGTAGATAAGTTGTTACCCGATAGTTCTATTCTCTGGAAACCCAGAGATATTGTCGGTGGCGATCTCTACTGGGTGCGTGGCTGGAAGGATGGGGTCTATCTCATCCTCGGGGACTGTACCGGGCACGGCGTTCCGGGGGCCTTTATGACCCTTATCGCCAATGGTGCCTTTGAGCAGGCCATTGATCTGGTTCCTGCAGGCGACTGTGCCGAGCTTATTGCCCACATGCATCGCTCGATGCAGAATGCACTTGGGCAGCACATTGAAGGGGGTGAGTCGGATGATGGCATCGAACTGGGGGTGGTCTGGATAGCCCTCGATTCATCCCAGCCGCTCACCTTTGCCGGTGCACGCTTCTCCCTCTTCTACTCTGATTCTGGTGGTGAAGAGGTGATCGAGGTCAAAGGGGATAAAAAAGGGATCGCCTATCGTGCGGTTCCGCACGACACCTGTTTTAGCAACCGGGAGGTAGAACGGAAACCCGGGCGGCGTTTTTACCTAACCACCGACGGAATTATTGATCAGGTTGGAGGCCCAAAACGGCGGATGATGGGCAAAAAACGGTTTAAGCAGCTACTACTGGAGGGTCGTGCATTGACGACTTCGGAAATGGGCGATTATCTGTTTCATGCGATGAATGATTATCGGGGAGAAGAGGCGCGACGGGATGATGTGTCGATGATCGGATTTGAGTGCTAACCAACAGCTATGGTGAACAGGGTGTTTGTGTGAAATTCGATGAAATATACCCAAGACAGCTGTATACCCAAGACAGTTGGAAACAGTGGATTTCAGGGAGTCGAGAAGCGAGGCTATTCAAGGGACGAATCCGCATGAATAGTCACTCAGCGTTTCCAGGGTTCTTGGGGTTAGCGTGAAA
>JADFYS010000058.1 GCA_015232955.1 Gammaproteobacteria bacterium | reverse complement strand
ATCATCCACGCCACCACTTTGGCAGTGTAGGCCGGGTGGCGGCAGTAACGGTAGGGGCCTGTGGTGACTATACCACGATTGGTGAGGTTAGAGGCCTTAAAGCCGAGGGCAAGCGATGCCCAGACAAAGATCCCCCAGCAGAGGGTCACCGCGATGAGAGCGATCCCTTCGCCCCATGGCCCCAGAGTTACATGGATCGGGATCAGCTCAACATCAAACGGGGCGAAGGAGAACTGGTTGAAGGGGGGGTAACACCAGAGACAGACCACCCACCCCAACAGAGTCGGCTCTACCGAACGCACCTTACTCCCCATAGTGCGGCTCTCTACCGAGTATCCTACAAGAAATATAGCCGTGTCAGTAAGAATCAGCATCGCCAGAAGATAGGCATTAATCGTTTTAAAATCCCAACTCAAGGTCTGGGTCAAGTGCCACTGATGGATCACATTATTGATCACCCAACTCGCCAGGAGAGGGAGAAAAAAGAGCTTCACTGCCAGAATGAGGAATCCCAGTTTCGCCGGGGGGAGGAGCGTCCCCTCCGGAAGCGAAGTTCTCTCTGCTCTTCTGCGCAGAGGGAGGAGCAGGGTGAGCAGGGCAGCCCCATATTTATCATCCTCCAGTCGGTCACGCGATCCATAGCGATGGTGATAGAGTGGATAGAGGAGGAGAACTGCCGCCCAGTAGCCATCGATAAAATAGAGAAAAAAGTAGCGGTACTCTTTACCCAGCAGGTGGTCACGCAACATTAGCCACAACGGGTCGGCCACGGCCAGAGGTGAAGAGGATGAGAGCCGGAGAAGGAGATCAAAAAAGGCACCGCCATTCTTTAGCAGCAGATAGCCTGTTGTGACCCAGATAAGGCGCGACAGATAGTGGCCCCAGTGCGCCTGCTGCGGGAGACGGAAAAAGAGGAGGAGAAAAAGTGCCACCGCAACCAACAGAACCGTTAGCAGCTGGTTGGTGGAGAGCCTGCCCCGTTCATAATTCGAAGATGCCGGAGCACGGATCGCCAGCCGTTCTGGAATAATGACCGCGTAGTGTATCCCCTCCCGCACCACCTCCTTCACCATAAATACGGGATAGTTGTTATTAAAACCGGGAGCAAGGTTACGCAGAAGAAGGCTCTTCTCTCCGCCCTCACTCTTTTCGTCCCCTACCGCCAGCTCCTGCGGCAGCAGCAGTCGCCACTGATCTGGCTCAGCGGCTGTTAGGTTCACCCTACCTTCACCATAGATGGGGCCAGCCACTAGCTGGGCACGCTCAGGCAACACCCTCTGCCCTCGGTAGTGAAAATAGCCCACATCCTGCAGGGTCAGGCCGACCCCATCATTCAGATAGTGGACTACGGTCTGCTGGACATAGCTCCCGGGAAGTTCGGGGATCTCTACTGTAAACAGGAGGGCATGCCGACTCTGGGGAGATAACTGAAACGGAGTGCTATGACGATATACCCGGCCATCGAGCACCACCTCCACCGCGGTGAAACTGACCGCCTGTGGCGAACTGTTATGAATCTCTACCGTAATCTGATCATCAACGCTGCGCTGACTGAGAGAGAGGTTGATATTTGCCGCAAAAAGCGGATTGAACAGCAGCCCAATCCAAAACAGTGCGACGAAGAGTCCCCTTCGTCGTCCCATCTCAACTACAGCTCTCACTCACCACTGCCGCCAGTCGGGTTGCCACCGCCATCACCTCTTCCCGGTCATCCCCCTCGACCATCACCCGAATGAGCGGTTCGGTGCCCGAGGCGCGAAGGAGTATCCGTCCCCGATTCCCCAAACCGGCCTCGGCCTCGGTCAGCGCCTGCTGAATGCCGCTATCTTTAGACGGATCAAGCCGTTCTGCGATCGGGACATTGATCATGGTCTGGGGTAGCTTCTCCATCCCGTTTCGCCGTTCGAACAGGGTCTTTTCGCTCTCTACCAGCGAGGCCAACACCTGGAGCGCAGCGATGATCCCGTCACCGGTGGTGATGTGGTCAAGGGAGATGATATGTCCCGACGACTCTCCCCCTAGTCGCCAACGGTTGGCCAACATCTCGGCGATCACATAGCGGTCACCAACATCGGCTCGGGTAAAGGCGATCCCCTCTCGCTGCAACGCCCGCTCCAGCCCGAGATTACTCATCAAGGTACCGACGACCCCTTCTAGCGGTTCGGTTGTCGCTTTATGGGTGGCGATGATGTAGAGCAGCTCGTCGCCATCCACCACCTTGCCGGTATGATCTACCATCAGCAGGCGATCGCCATCGCCATCGAGGGCGATCCCGAGATCGGCCCCCTCCGCCACTACCCGCTGCTGCAGCTGCTCGGGATGGGTTGAACCACAATTGACATTAATATTGAGGCCGTTGGGCTGATTGCCGATGGCGATCACCTTCGCCCCCAGTTCACTCAAAACATCGGGGGCTACCTGATAGGTGGCACCGTTGGCACAGTCCACCACCAGCTTCATCCCTTTCAGATCGAGGCCACGGGGGAAGGTCCCTTTACAGAATTCGATATAGCGCCCTGCGGCGTCCTTGACTCGGGTCGCCTTCCCCACCTGCAGTGAAGGGACCATCTCCAGCGGAAGGTCAATCACCCGTTCGATCTCCAGCTCCACCGCATCGGGCAGTTTCATCCCATCGGCAGAGAAAAACTTGATACCGTTATCTTCGTAGGGGTTATGCGATGCACTAATGACAATACCGGCATCGGCACGCAGGGTACGGGTGAGATAGGCGATGGCCGGCGTCGGCATCGGCCCCAGAAGAAGGGTATCTTTACCGGCAGCAGAGAGACCCGCCTCGAGCGCCGATTCAAACATATAGCCGGAGATGCGGGTATCCTTACCGATGATCACCTTTCCCCCCTTCCCCCCGGAGAGCACCCGCCCTGCCGCCCAACCCAACTTCAGGACAAAATCGGGAAGAATCGGAAACTGACCGACATGCCCCCGGATGCCATCGGTACCAAAATAGCGACGCTGACTCATCTTAACCCGAACTCCCCTGAAATGTAGTTACTGCTGACGAAGGGCGGCGCTAAAGTTGACCGCATCCAGCGTCGCTTTGGTATCATGGGTTCGAATCAGTTTCGCCCCCAACCAGACAGCGATGGCGGCAGCGGCGAGGCTCCCCGGCAGCCGCTCCTCGAGCGCTCGTCCCAGAATCGTACCGAAGATCGATTTTCGCGAGATCCCCACCAAAAGCGGAGAGCCAAATTGGAGAAACTGCTCCAGCTCACGCAACAGCTGCAGATTATGGTCAGCACTCTTTCCAAAACCGATCCCGGGATCGAGGATGATATTGGTGGGTAGAACCCCAGCGGCGGTGGCTGCTGTGAGCCGTTGCCGAAAAAAATCGGCCACATCCGCGACCACATCACGATAGAGAGGGGCATCCTGCATTGTTCGAGGACTCCCCTGCATATGCATTAATACCACAGGCACTGCAAGTTCAGCGGCCACCTCAACTGCACCTGCCGTGCGTAGGGCGTTGATGTCGTTAATCACCCCCGCACCCGCTGCAACCGCTGCGCGCATTACTCCCGGTTTGGTGGTATCGATAGAGACGGGGAGATCGCAACTATCGATCACCGCCTCCACCACCGTTAGCACCCGATCCAGCTCTTCGGCCTCACTCACCGCAGCGGCTCCGGGACGGGTCGACTCACCCCCAATATCGATAACTGCCGCCCCCTCTGCCGCCATCTCTTCGGCACCCCTTTTTGCGGCGTCGAGATCGGAGTAACGGCCACCATCGGAGAAGGAGTCGGGGGTGACATTAAGAATCGCCATCACCTGTGGTGTGGTGAGATCAAGCCTCCTGCCATTACAGTTGAAAACCACGCGACTGCGATCTCTACTATCGCGACTTAGTGTTGACTCGCCGCTTCTCCCTTAGAGCCACCCTTATCACCACCCTCTTCCTCTTCTTCCTCATCATCGTCGGCAGCGTCGGAAGGGGTAGCACCCGACTTCGGTTCACTGTCGTCCCAATCATCGGGAGGGGTCGGCTCTTTACCCTGCATAATCTCTTCAATCTGATCCGCATCCAGGGTCTCATACTTAATCAAGGCTTCTGACATCAGGGTGAGGATGGTACGATTGTCGATCAACAGGGTGCGGGCACGATTAAAGTTATTTTCGATAATCGCCCGAATCTCGCCATCAATGATATGGGCGGTCTCATCCGAGACACTCTTGTGCTGGGTCACTGAACGCCCGAGAAAGACCTCGCCATCCTCCTCATCATAGGTGAGCGGTCCCAGCTTGGCGGAGAGACCCCATTTGGTCACCATATTCCGCGCCAACTCGGTAGCCCGCTGAATATCATTGGAGGCGCCGGTGGTGACATTATCCTCGCCAAAGACCAGCTCCTCTGCAATTCTTCCCCCAAAAAGGGTGGAGATCTGACTCTCCAGCCGCTGCCGGCTGTAGCTGTAGCGATCCTCCTCCGGCAGAAAAAGGGTGAGGCCAAGGGCGCGGCCGCGCGGGATAATGGTCACCTTATGCACCGGATCGTGCGCCGGCACCAGTCGGCCGACAATGGTATGTCCCGCCTCGTGGTAGGCGGTGAGCTTTTTCTCCGCATCGGACATCACCATCGACCGTCGCTCTGATCCCATCATAATCTTGTCTTTGGCGTACTCAAAGTGGTCCATCTGCACCACCTTGTCATCACTCCGCGCCGCAAACAGCGCCGCCTCATTGACAAGGTTGGCGAGATCCGCCCCGGAAAATCCGGGAGTACCGCGGGCGATGATTCCCGGTTTGACATTTTTGCTCAGCGGCACCTTGCGCATATGGACCTTAAGGATCTGCTCCCGACCGCGAAGATCGGGTAGAGGTACCACCACCTGACGGTCAAAGCGGCCGGGACGCAACAGCGCCGGGTCGAGGACATCGGGACGGTTGGTGGCTGCAATGACAATCACCCCCTCACTCCCCTCAAAACCGTCCATCTCCACCAGCAGCTGATTGAGCGTCTGCTCCCGCTCATCGTGACCACCCCCTAGCCCGGCACCACGATGGCGCCCTACCGCATCGATCTCGTCGATGAAAATGATACAGGGGGCGTGTTTTTTCGCCTGTTCGAACATATCACGAACACGAGAGGCGCCAACACCGACAAACATCTCAACAAAGTCAGAGCCGGAGATGGTAAAGAAGGGAACCTTGGCTTCACCGGCTATCGCCTTGGCGAGAAGGGTCTTACCGGTTCCCGGAGAGCCCACCATCAGCACCCCACGCGGAATACTGCCCCCCAACTTCTGGAACTTGCCGGGATCGCTGAGAAACTGAACCAGCTCCCCCACCTCGTCCTTCGCCTCTTCCACTCCGGCGACATCCTTAAAGGTGACCTTGACCTGATCCTCGCCCAGCATCCTCGCCCGCGACTTACCGAAGGACATCGCCCCGCGACCACCGGCGCCCCCCCCCTGCATCTGGCGCATAAAGAAGATCCAGACTCCGATCAGAAGGAGCATCGGGAACCAGGAGATGAAGATCTGGGTCAGCAACCCCTGCTGCTCCGGTGGCTTGGCATCAATCACCACCCCGCTGTTGAGGAGATCGGCAATCAGCCCGGGATCGTCGGGACTATAGGTGCTAAAACGCTGATTATCGGCAAAATAGCCGCTAATGTTGCGCCCCTCGATCATCACCCGTTTCACCCTTCCCTGACGGACATCCTCAAGAAACTGTGAGTATTCGAGAAGATGGCTACCCGTCTGCTGCTGTGTTCCAAAATTATTGAAAACAGACATCAGAATGATGGCAATCACTACCCATAAAAGTACATTCTTGGCAATATCGTTCAAACTATTCGCTTCCTCATTCTGAAAAATGTTGCAACAACCGGATGCTATTGTACATCACTCTTGCAGTCCTCTTGCGACCAAATAGATCTCCCGCGAACGCCCCCGTGAGGCCTCCGGCTTACGACTGACTACCCGGCTAAAGGCGGCGCGACACTGCCCGAGAAAAGGGTCAAAGCCCTCACCCTGAAACATTTTCACCACCATATCCCCCCCCGGACGCAGTACCGAACGGGAAAAATCGAGCGCCAACTCCGCCAGCAACATCGCCCGCGGCTGATCCACCGCCTTAATGCCACTACTATTGGGGGCCATATCGGACATCACAAGATCGACCTCTGCACCTGCCAACTGCTGTTGCAGCTGCTGCAACACCCGATCTTCACGAAAATCTCCGCAGAGAAAATCGACCCCGGGAAGAGGCTCCATCTCGAGGATATCGAGCGCCACAACCTTGCCGGCCCCTTTGCGCGTAAGCACCGCATCAGCCGCCACCTGACTCCATCCTCCCGGGGCTGCACCGAGATCCACCACCGTCAACCCCGGCAGCAGAAGGCGATCTTTGCTATTCATCTCCAGCAACTTGTAGCTGGCGCGGGAGCGATACCCCTCCTGCTGCGCCCGATGGACGAAGGGATCGTCAAAATGTTCCTTCAACCACTTTTTACTGGTTTTACTGCGCGCCATCTTGCCTTTTCCGAAAAGAGTGTTATGGTTGCGTTTTTCTGATGTTGGAGCAGCGCACCTTGACCCTAAACCAAAAACAGTCCCGTTATCTGCGCGGTCTGGGACACCAGCGCAAGGTAGTTGTCACCATCGGTCAACACGGCCTGAGTGCAGCGGTCATTGCGGAGATAAAGCTCTCTCTTGAGCACCATGAACTGATGAAAATCCGCATCGGTGCCGAAGATCGCGACCAGCGTGACGCCCTTATCGCAGCACTGTGTGCGGAGGTTGGCTGCCACCTGGTGCAGAGAGTCGGCAACATCGCCCTCATCTACCGACCTGCAGAGATCCCTCGTCTCACCTTACCCTGAAGAGCGGCTTAAAGGTAGGCGACCTTTACAACTTCCAGTTCACGCACACCACCGGGGGCTTGGACCTCCGCCATATCATCCACCTCTTTTCCGATAAGCGCCCGAGCGATGGGGGAAGTGACCGAGATCTTGCCCTGAGCGATATCCGCCTCATCCTCACCCACGATCTGATAGGTCAACTCCTCATCGTTAGCTCCGTCATAGATGGTCACGGTGGCACCAAAGACGATCCGGTTGCCGACGGAGAGCGACTTGGGGTCGATAATCTGGGCATTGGAGAGCTTTGACTCAAGATCCTGGATCCGCCCTTCAATAAAACTCTGCTGCTCTCGCGCCGCATGGTATTCGGCATTCTCTTTGAGATCACCGTGCTCACGCGCCTCTGAAATCGCTTTAATCACCGCAGGTCGATCCTGCTGTTTCAGCTGTTGTAACTCTTGACGCAACTTCTCTGCCCCCTGAAGGGTCATCGGTATCTTATCCATCTCTACTTTTCCAACTCTCTATGTAATTCCTGCAAACTATTGATCTGTCGCGGCCCGACAACGCCCATCGCACTCACCGTCGCCAACGCCCCGGTCACGGTGGTGGCATAGGTCACCTTGTGCTGCAACGCCTCGCGACGAATGGCAAATGAGTCTGCCACCGCCTGCCGCTCCTCTGTGGTATTAACGATAAAGGTGAGATCGTCATTTTTAATCATATCAATGATATGGGGCCTCCCCTCATACACCTTATTCACCTTACGACAACGCACTCCCGCAGCGGTCAGAGCCGCAGCAGTCCCCGAGGTCGCTGTCAGTTCGAAGCCAAGCTGAGCCAACCCCTGCGCCACACGCACCGCGCTCTCTTTGTCACTATCCCGAACACTGATAAAGGCTCGGCCTGAACGGGGCAGAACCACCCCCGTCGCCTCCTGCGCCTTGGCATACGCTTCGCTAAAGGTTCGTCCCACCCCCATCACCTCGCCGGTAGATTTCATCTCCGGGCCGAGGATCGGGTCAACCCCGGGGAATTTGATAAAGGGGAATACCGCCTCTTTCACCGAGTAGTAGGCGGGAATCACCTCGGTGGTCACCCCCTGCTGCCGCAGACTCTTACCCACCATACAGCGCGCCGCCACCTTGGCAAGGGCAACACCGGTCGCCTTGGAGACATAGGGGACGGTTCGTGAGGCGCGGGGGTTGACCTCTAGGATATAGATATCATCCCCTTTAAGTGCAAACTGGGTATTCATCAGGCCGATCACCCCCAACTCCAGCGCCATCTGTGCCACCTGCTGGCGCAGCCGCTGCTGCTGCCCGGCAGTGAGGGTGTAGGGGGGAAGAGAACAGGCAGAGTCACCGGAGTGGACACCCGCCTGCTCGATATGTTCCATCACCCCGCCAATCAATACCTCTCTGCCGTCACAGACCAGGTCGACATCCACCTCAATGGCGTCATCGAGAAAACGGTCCAGAAGCACCGGTGAGTCATTGGAGACCGACACCGCTTCGCGCATATAGCGCTTCAACTCCTTGCGGTTAAAGACAATCTCCATCGCCCGTCCCCCCAGAACATAGGAGGGACGCACCACCAGTGGGTAACCGATCTCCTCTGCCAGTTCCACTGCCCCCTCTTCGCTACGAGCAGTACGATTGGGCGGCTGGAGCAGGTTGAGTTTGGTCACCATCTGCTGAAAGCGTTCGCGATCCTCGGCAAGGTCGATAGAGTCAGGGGTGGTGCCGATGATCGGTGCCCCCGCCGCTTCGAGATCCCGTGCCAGCTTCAACGGGGTCTGGCCGCCATACTGCACAATCACCCCTTTCGGCTGTTCAATGGCGATCACCTCCAGTACATCTTCGAGAGTGAGCGGTTCAAAGTAGAGACGATCCGAGGTGTCGTAATCGGTAGAGACGGTCTCGGGGTTACAGTTGATCATAATCGTCTCATAACCATCTTCGCGCATCGCCATCGCCGCGTGAACACAGCAGTAGTCGAACTCGATCCCCTGACCAATACGGTTGGGGCCACCGCCGAGGACAATGATCTTCTCGCGCCCACTGACTGCCGCCTCACACTCCTCATCATAGGTCGAGTACATATAGGCGGTGGAGGTGGCAAACTCCGCAGCACAGGTATCGACCCGCTTATAGACCGGACGCACCCCCAGACGGTGGCGCAGTGAGCGCACCTCATCTTCACGCCGCCCCAACAGCGTCGCGAGGCGACGGTCGGAGAACCCTTTCTGCTTCAGGCGAAACAGCCGCGGCTGATCCAGAGCCGCCATCCCGTCGCGCCGCACCTCACTCTCCAGCGTCACCAACTCTTCGATCTGCACCAGAAACCACGGATCAATCGCGGTCAGCTCATACACCTGTTGCAGCGAAAAACCGCCACGAAAGGCGTCGGCAACATAGTAGAGCCGCTCTGCCGTAGGACGACGGATCTGCTGTGCGATCTCCTCCATCGCCCCCTCTAGCGAGAGATCAATCTGTTCAGAGAGACCATCCACTCCGGTCTCGAGACCGCGCAGCGCCTTCTGCAGCGACTCCTGAAAGTTGCGGCCAATGGCCATCACCTCGCCCACCGACTTCATCTGGGTCGTGAGCCCCGGGTCGGCTTTGGGGAATTTTTCAAAGGTGAAACGGGGGATCTTGGTCACCACATAGTCGATGGCCGGCTCAAAAGAGGCGGGAGTCGCCCCTCCGGTGATCTCATTCTGCAACTCATCCAGGGTATACCCCACCGCCAGCTTTGCCGCCACCTTGGCGATAGGGAAGCCGGTCGCCTTGGAGGCGA
>JADFYS010000057.1 GCA_015232955.1 Gammaproteobacteria bacterium | reverse complement strand
CAACTCCGATGTCAAAAAGCACGCCCGTCTCAACTGCATCTCTCATCTGCTGACGATGATCCCCTACAAGGATCTCACCCCAGAGAAGATCGTGCTGCCAAAACGGAACCCCGATAGCGGCTATGTCCGTCCGCCAATCACGGATCAGACATTTATACCCGAGATCTACCCCTAATCGCTATCCCTAAGGGTCACTCGTAAACTAAGGATGGGGTGAGAGATCACCCTATCCCTTATACCCAAGAACCTTGGAAACTGTGGATTTCAGGGTTCTTGGGTATACAACCCCAATTTAGCGCTGCAGAATCGACTGCTGTAGCTGTTGGCCGAACTCCTGACGAAGATGGTGGAGAGGGGTGGTCTCAAACTCCACCACCAGCGCACTCTCACCACCATCGAGAAACGCTTCCGAGATCACCTTTCCCCGGGAGTAACAGGCGGCTCGTAGCCGGCCACTTTCAGGATTCAGCTTCAGCTCCAACCGCTCCCTTCCCCCCTGAAACCGTTGCGACAGCTGCTGCAGCAGGAGATCGATCCCTTCGCCACTCACCGCCGAGAGATAGATACGGTCCCTCTGCCCCTCTGCTCCGGGAAGATAGGCGGGTTCAAGGGCCTCTACGGTATCAATCTTATTCATCAGCAGTAGTTGCGGCACATCGCCGGCACCGATCTCTGCCAACACCTCATTCACCTGCCCGATCTTTTCAGCGGCCCGTTCATCGCCGGCATCAATGACATGAAGCAGGAGATCCGCCTCCCGTGTCTCTACCAGCGTCGAGCGAAATGACTCCACCAGATCGTGAGGCAGGTTGTGGATAAAACCGACGGTATCGGCGAGGACAACCCCTCCCCCGTCAGGGAGAGGGAGGCGGCGCAGGGTCGGATCCAGAGTGGCAAAGAGCTGATCTGCAGCGTAGACACTGTCGGCGACCAGACGGTTAAAGAGGGTCGATTTGCCGGCGTTGGTATACCCCACCAGCGCCACTGTCGGCTGCTCTGCACGGCGTCTGCCGCGCCGACTCTGCGCTCTCTGTTGACGCACCTTGGCCAATCGCCGGTGTAACTGCTTGATCCTTGCCCCAATCAGACGGCGATCACTCTCTAACTGTGTCTCACCAGGTCCACGAAGACCGATCCCCCCCTTCTGCCGCTCGAGGTGGGTCCAGCCACGAACCAGGCGTGTCGTGAGGTGCGTCAGTTGCGCCAACTCTACCTGCAGCTTACCTTCGTGAGAGCGGGCACGCTGGGCAAAGATATCGAGGATGAGGCCGGTACGATCGAGCACTCTTCGACCGATAAGTCGCTCGAGATTGCGCTCTTGTGCCGGTGAGAGGGCGTGATTGACCAGAATCAGATCGGCATCGTTATCCACCGCCACCTGCCGGATCTCATCCGCCTTGCCGCTGCCGACAAAGTATTTTGCATCGGGGGTGCGACGGGTGCCACGAACTTCAGCTACCGGTAAAGCTCCGGCGGAGCGAGCGAGATCCCGAAACTCATCCAGCTCTTCCCGTTGTGCCAGCTGCTGCAGATCAAGATGGACTAAAACGGCCCGCTCGCCACTTTCCGGGCGTTCTAACAACTCTATTGAGGTCCTGAGAGAGATCTACCCCTGACGGAGTCAGGGGCAGAGAGAGATTTAGTAATTTCCTGCCCCTTCCGAGCTGTACTCTTCGTCATCATCCGGGTGAGGTTGCTGCTGCTGATCCTCGGGACTGATCTTGACATTTCTGGCGGGAACAATGGTGGAGACAGCGTGCTTATAGACCATCTGACTCACCGCATTTTTTAAGAGGATCACAAATTGGTCAAACGAGGCGATCTGCCCCTGAAGTTTGATCCCGTTGACCAGATAGATAGATACAGGAACCCGCTCGCGGCGTAAGGCGTTGAGATAGGGCTCTTGCAGTGCTTGTCCTTTTTTCATCAGATATGCTCCCGATTTTTGGTTATTATCTCCCGATGCAAAATACAAAGGGCAATGAATGATACAGCTATATAAGCTCCTTACCCAAGCCATTCAAGAAGAGATCACGGCTTTTTTTCAAAAAGGGGTCAACGCTGCGCAGTCCCTCTTCAGAGCGGAGCCAGGTCAACTGCCGCTTTCCAAGGCGACGAGTCGCGGTCTCACTGTCGGCAATCATCTGCTGCCGATCACACCCTCCGTCCAGATAATGCCAGATTTGACGGTACCCCACAGCACGCATCGCCGGCAGCTGGGGGTGAAGATCGCCACGGCGGCGTAACCCCTCCACCTCCTCAACAAAGCCACGGCGCAACATCTCAGCAAAACGGTCGGAGATCCGTCGGTGCAGCTCCTGCCGCTGCTGCGGAATCAGGGCTATCTTCAACAGCCGCCACGGCAGTGGCTCCCCCTGCTGCTGCTGCAGCGCCGTCAGAGAGGTTCCGCTGAGGCGGATCACCTCGAGTGCGCGGCTGATCCGCTGCGGATCATGGGGGTGAATCCTGAGCGCAGCCTGCGGATCGAGTTCTGCCAGGGTCTGATGGAGCTGTGGCCAGCCCACCACCTCCGCCTCTGCAGCGATCTCTTGCCGCAGCTGCGGATCCGCTGGCGGCAGACGGGACAACCCCTGTTCCAGCGCGCGGAAATAGAGCATCGTCCCCCCCACCAGCAGCGGCAGCCGACCCCGGGCGAGGATATCGGCAATCGCCGCTATCGCCTCCTCCCTAAACTGTGCCGCAGAATAACTCTCGGTCGGTTCGATGCGGTCAATCAGGTGGTGGGGATAGCGTTGCAGCAGTGATCGCTCCGGCTTGGCGGTACCGATATCCATCCCGCGATAGACCAGCGCCGAATCGACACTGACAATCTCCCCACCGTAGCGATCTACCAGCTCGAGGGCGAGATCGGTCTTACCGCTGGCGGTAGGCCCCATGAGAAAAAGGACCAGAGGGGTACGGTTAGGGTCGAAACAGGGTTGCAAACTGCTGCTCTCCGGTGACCACCATCCACGGTGTGTGGCTGAGCTGCTGCAGTGACTCGCCACCATATTGCCCCAGAAAATAGCCCAGATCCTCGCCACTGCGCGGGAGTTGACGCAACCTGCAGTGGTCAGTGAGCAGCACTATCAACCGCTCGACCCCGGGAGACTCCTCTTGCAATACCGCCGCCATCACCTGCTGCAGCAGCCCCTGATGGTCGGCGGTGGTGAGTTCCAGTGGTAGATGGCGCAGTAGCAGCGACTCCTCCCCCTGCCGTTCCACGCCAAAACCGAGCTGCTGCAGGGTGTCGAGCTGCGGTTGGCAGCGATCCGCCTCAGATGGTGAGAGGGCGAAGAGCTGGGGGAGCAGCAGGGGGCGACTCTTCACCTCCTGCTGCTGTTGGTGGCGATGGAGAAAGCGCTGTTGCAGCGCCTGACGCCAGTAGCTGCCGAGATCGAGCAGCCACGCCTGCTCCTCCCAGTGCAAAAGGAGAAAGCGGTGAAAGAGGGCCGCCTCTATCTTCACCTTCTGCATCGCCGCATCAACTTCAGCAGCCACCGCCACGGAGGCGCACTCCCCCTTAGCAGATAGGGTGGGGTCGCCACTGCGCTCCAACGCTTCAAGCAGGCTCCAGCTCCCCTCACTCCGCCCGCGACTACCACCGCCACCACGCCCCCCTCCAGAGCCTTGGCCTGATGCGCGAAAGGGGATCGTTCTCTCCGCCACTGCGTCGGGGAGGGTGGCGGTATCCGGTGTTGTCTCGCTCATTTGCGCGAAGCGCGCGCTCTCCCCCTCCTCTCCCTGCACAGACTCTAATCTCTGTCTTAGCGCAGAGAGGAGGAAGTCGTGGACCACCCTCCCCTGACGAAAACGGACCTCATGTTTGGTCGGGTGGACATTGACATCCACCTGATGGGGGTCAATCTCAAGAAAGAGGATCCATGCCGGGTGACGCCCCGTTTCGAGTTGATCGTGCCACACCATCTTCAGCGCATGGCGGATCACCTTATCCCGCATCATGCGGCCATTGAGATAGAAGTACTGCTTATCGTTGAGAGGGAGTGAGAAGCCGGGAGGGGAGATCCAGCCGCAGAGACGCATCCCGCTTCTGGAGATCTCTACCCGCTGCGCCTGAAGGGAGAAATCCTTTCCAAACAGCTTCTTAATCCGCTGCATGCACCCCTCTGCCCGAGGGACTTCACCCTCTACCCGTGGCAGCCGCAGCTGTTCCCGACCGTTATGGCTAAAGCGAAAAGAGACCGCGAAGTGGCTCAGGGCGAGACGACGCACCACCTCTTCCACCTGCAGAAATTCGGTGCGCTCACTGCGGAGAAACCGTTTTCGCGCAGGGGTATTAAAGAAGAGTTCTGACACTTCAACCACACTTCCCCCGCTCAAAGGGGCCGGTTCTGGTTCTCCTCCGGTGGTGAGGCTCCAGCCGTGCTCACTCTGATGGTGGCGGCTGGTGAGGGTGAGGCGCGATACCGAGGCGATACTCGCCAGCGCCTCACCGCGAAAGCCGAGGGAGTTCACCCCTTCCAGCTCCTGTTGGGTGTAGACCTTGCTGGTGGCGTGGGGGGCGAGTGCAGTTGTCAACTCATCCCGGCGAATCCCACAGCCGTTATCCGTCACCCGGATGAGGGAGATCCCCCCCCCATTAATGGTGATCTCCACCTCACTCGCCCCGGCATCGAGACTATTCTCTACCAGCTCTTTCACTACCGAGGCGGGCCTCTCCACCACCTCACCCGCCGCAATCTGATTGGCCAACTGCAGCGGCAGGGGACGGATCGAACGCTCTTCTCTCGTATCCAGGTTCACTCCATCTCGATCCGTCCACGGCGAAGCACCGCTTCGAAGTCATCTACCGCAAGCGGTCGGCTAAAGTGATACCCCTGATAGATATCGCAGTGGTGCTGTTCGAGAAACTCAAGCTGTTCCCGGGTCTCTACCCCCTCTGCCACCACACTCAATCCGAGGGTCTTCGACATCGCAATAATGGTCTGAACAATCGCGGCATCACTGCCATCATCGGTGAGATCCCGCACAAAGGATTGGTCAATTTTCAACTCCGCGAGGGGGAGTTTCTTCAGATAGAGGAGAGAGCTATAACCGGTGCCAAAATCATCGACCGAGAAGCGAAATCCGCGCTGATTGAGAAATGCCATTTTGTTAATTGCACTCTCGGTATCAGAGATAAATAACCCCTCGGTCAGCTCGAGACAGACCTTTTCGTGGGGAATCGCATACTGTTCGAACACCTCCAGCAGCTGATGAGAGAAGTTGTGTTGAAAAAACTGGCGCGGGCTGATGTTGATCGAGATGGTCTCGATCTGCTGCAGCAGCCCCTCACCCAGCCAGCGCGCAAGCAGGCGGCAACACTCGGCGATCACCCAGTCACCGATGGCAAGAATCTGACCGGTCTCCTCCGAGATGGGGATAAATAGCCCGGGAGAGATGATCCCCTTCTCTGGATGGTCCCAACGAATCAGCCCTTCAGCCCCCACCAGCGTTCCGTCGGCCGCCACCTGCGGCTGCCACAACAGATGGAACTGATCCCCCGCCTGCAGCGCATGGCGCAGCTCCCGCTCCACCTCCATTCTCTGCACCAGATTCTCCCGCAGCGACGCCTCAAACAGCTCGACCCCATTGCGTCCCCGCTCTTTGGCGCGATACATCGCGAGATCGGCAAACTTCATCAACTCATCCACCTCTTCATCGCCATCGGGGAAGAGGGCGATTCCGATGCTGGTGTTGATGTTAAGCGTCGCCTGGTCGATGGTGTACGGCTCGGAAATCACCTTCAGCAGTTTTTCTGCCACCTTCCTTGCTTGATCTTCCGCCTCTTCACGGCTGGTGCCGAGATCGGTCAAAAGGATGACAAACTCATCCCCCCCCTGACGCGACAGACCATCATTGCCCCGCAGGTGTTCGCTTAAACGATCGGATACCAGCATCAGCAGTCGATCGCCAACAGAGTGGCCTAGGGTATCGTTGAGATTCTTAAAGTGGTCAAGATCAAGGAGAAGCAGGGCACCGTAACGCCCCTCTCGCGCCATTCGCAGAAGGTTCTCTTGAAAATAGTCGAGAAAGAGACGACGGTTGGGGAGATCGGTAAGTGCATCATAGTTCGCCTGGTGGTGAATCACCTCCTCTGCCCGCTTCTGTTCGGAGATATCGATAAAGTTGCCGACATAGCGCACCGCCTCGCCCCGTTCATCCTCTACCCGGGAGATGGTGGAGAGCTGGGGATAGATCTCGCCGTTTTTACGCCGGTTCCAGATCTCCCCCTGCCACTCACCGACGGCGACGAGCTGCTGCCACATCTTACGAAAGAACTCGTTGTTGTGGCGACCTGAACCGAGGAGACGCATATTTCGCCCCACCACCTCTGCCAGAGGGTAGCCGGTGATACGGGTAAAAGAGTCATTGACCCGCATGATATTGCCATTACTGTCGGTGATGACGATCGCCTCAAAGGTGTCGAAGGCGGTCGCAGCAAGCTCCAGATCGGCCAACATCGCGGTTCGCTCTGACAGCCACTCAATCTTGGTCAGGCCGGTACTGACCAGCTGCATCATCTCAAGCAGGAACTGGAGTTTACTTTTGTGCCAGCTACGATCACGACTGAAATGGTTGAAAGTGGCCAGCTTAAACCCCTGCCCCTCGCCATGATTGTGAAAGGGGATCCAGAGCAGGCTCTTCATCGCAAACTTCTGATGGAAAAGTTCAATACACCCATCCTCTTGCAGCAGGGCGTGGGGGGCGAGGTGGTGACTTTCGATCCAGCCGTTGTTACGCTGCATCCAGGAGAGAATATGGGGAAAGCGGGAGACCTGAAACTGCTGCGGTACCTGCGGAATATCCTCCTCCGGATCTTTCCAGAGGCTGAGGAGTTTGATCTCTCCCGCCAGAAGCTGAACATCGTAGATCGCCATCCGCTCCACCTTAAGGGTAGAGCCGAGCAGGGAGGTGATGCCGTCGAGGATTTTCTGGGAGTTGCTCTCTTTATTGAGAAGATAAGAGATGGTGTTAATCGCCCGGGCATAGGTGAGCTGCAGTGTGTGCGACTCTTGATTCAGACGGCGCTCATTCTCGCGTTGGCGTAACAGCTCATTCCCCTGCATCTCCACCTGCAGCCGAAGAAAGCGGGTGCCGTACTTAAAGCCGAAGAACAGCAGCAGCTCCATCAGAATAAAGGCGATCGCCAAATAGAGCAGATTCACCTGCAAATTGTGCCGGAGCAGATCCTCTTCCGCGGCGATATCCCACCAGAAGATCACCACACCAGGCGCACTCTGCTCCTGCTCTTGCGTCAGAGCGAGACCTCGCAGCGGCCAGAGCGCTACCGCGTGCCGGCTCCCCCTCCACGGCAGCAGCTGCACCTCGTTCTGCTCCACCATCTGTTGCGGGGTGAGATGAAGCTGCTCCAGAATCTCCTCTACCCCGGGGTTGGAGGCGATGGCAATCCGGTGCGCATCCCCCCCTTTCTCCTTCTCTTGGTTGAGAATGACCGCCACTTCTGCAGCGTAGTTACGCTCCATCCCCTCAAGGATGGGATCAAACGCTGTCCCCACCTCAACCGTCGCCACATATTCACTCGCCCCGGTAAAGGGATCATCCACCATTACCGGAACAGTGGATCGCAATCCAAAAAAGGTGTGACCGATCTCAAACCCGGTCGTCACCCCAAAATCGCCACCACTGGCGCCATGCTCCCTCAGGGGAGGCTGACCAAACTGCTGTGGAGCCGCTATTCTGAGAAAACTGCCCCCATCCTCGGCAAGGTAGAAGCAGAGGTGGCCGCTACCAAAACGGTTGACGCTATCACGCCAGAGCGGTTCCACCTGCCGATAGAGCTGCTGCCGTAGCTGCGCCGAAGCCTCTCCCCCCTCGCCTCCCCCCTCTGCGGTGACCACTCGGTTCGCCTCTGCCAGCAGGTCACGAATCGCTTCAGCGTTGGCAAGGCTCACCCCCTGCATCAATAAATTTTCGATCTTGGACTCCACCTTGGAGTGAAAAGCGGCGTAGAGGAGGTCACTTTTGTAGTTAAGGTGGGCCATCATCTCCTGACGATTGAGAAGGTAGTTGACGCCAAAGGAGATCGCCACCAGAAGAAATATCACCAGCGACAATCCAAGGAAGAGGGTCTTGTTACGGATCACAGCGCTCGCTCAACATCTGCCCACACCGTTATCAACCTCTTCTCCAGCGGGAACCGTCCGCCCCGTCTTCGACAATAATCTTCATCTCGTTCAGCTGGTCACGAAGACGGTCCGCTTCTGCCCAGTTTTTCTCCTGTCGCGCCACCCTTCGCGCCTCCACCAGGGCGTCGATCTCGCTGTCACCAGCGCTTTCGCTGTTCGCCACACCGCGTAAAAACTGCTCCGCATCCCCTTCGAGCAGCCCCAGAAGCGAGCCCAACTGGCGCAGAGAAGCGGCAGCACTCTCGGCACGGGCGGGGTCACGCTCCCGGTAGCGGTTGATCTCATGGGCCAGTTCAAACAGGAGCGCCAGCGCCACTGGGGTGTTGAGATCATCATCCATCGCCTCAAAAAAGCGGCTGATCATCGCCTCCTGCTCCGGTAGTGTCCCCACCGCCTTGGCCACCGTTTCATAACCGCGCAGCGCGGTATAGAGCGTGGTAAGTGCCGCCCGGGCGTTATCGAGATGGCTATCGGAGTAGTTAAGCGGACTACGGTAGTGGCTGGAGAGGATAAAGTAACGGATCACCTCCGGCTGATAGCGCTCCATCACCTCTCGAATGGTGAAAAAGTTACCGAGAGATTTTGACATTTTGGCCTCATCGACCCGCACAAAGCCGTTATGGACCCAGTAGTTGACAAAAGCACCACCCGTCGCCCCGCATGACTGGGCGATCTCATTTTCGTGATGGGGGAACTGGAGATCAAGACCACCACCGTGAATATCAAAGTGATTGCCCAGACAGTGTGTCGACATCGCTGAACACTCGATATGCCAGCCGGGGCGCCCTGCCCCCCAAGGGGAGTCCCACTGCGGCTCTCCCGCCTTTGCCCGTTTCCAGAGGACAAAGTCGAAGGGGTAGCGCTTATCATCCTCCACCGCGATCCGCTCCCCGGCATTGAGATCCTCAAGATTCTTGCCGGAGAGGCGACCATATTCGGGGAAACTGCGGACATCGTAGTAGATATCACCACTCTCGCCCTGATAGGCGTGGCCCCGCTGCAGCAGTTGCGTAATCATCTCCAGGATCTGCGCCATGTGGAGGGTGGCACGAGGCTCCTCGTTGGGAGGGGTGATACCCAGAGCAGCGGCATCCTGGTGCATCGCCTCGATAAAGCGGGCGGTCAGCTGCTCAATCGTCTCCCCCTGCTCTGCTGCACGGGCGATGATCTTGTCATCAATATCGGTGATATTACGAATATAGGTCACCTCCTCTCGACCGTAGATACGGCAGAGATAGCGGTAGAGGAGGTCAAACACCACCAGCACCCGGGCGTGACCGATGTGACAGAGGTCATAGACGGTCATCCCACAGACATAGAGTCGAACCCGTTGCGGATCGATGGGGATAAAGAGCTCACGCTTGCCGGTGAGGTTGTTATGGAGCTTCAATTGATGGCTGTAGGACAAGGGTAGATTCCGAAAAGTGCAATAAAAGGCCCGATATTATCACTGATCTCACTCCAGCGGTTCCACTCTCGCCGGGAAAGATTTATTATCGACACCCCTATTCCAGCCTGTGGAGACTGAAATCTTGAAACAAAACCATGCACGCGGTCACCT
>JADFYS010000056.1 GCA_015232955.1 Gammaproteobacteria bacterium | reverse complement strand
TCACAGAGCAAAAAGATGAGCTACCCGAACTGCCGGGAATCGACACCGGCGCCGGATTGGCGACGACGATGGATAACCCAAAGCTCTACCGTAAGCTGCTCGGCAAGTTTCGTGATTCGCAGGCCGATTTCGCGGCACAGTTTGCGGCAGCACAAAAAGATGTAGATGAGACAGCGACAACCCGAACGGCCCATACCCTGAAAGGGGTGGCGGGTAACATCGGCGCCAAACAGGTTCAGGCGGCGGCGGAGAGACTGGAGCTTGCCTGCAAAGAGGGGGCGGCGCAGGGGGAGATTGATAACCTGTTGGCAGCGACCGTGGCTGCGCTGCATCCTCTGCTTAAAGGGCTGGAAGCGTTAGACACAACTGTTGCCGTAGCGAGGTCGGAGAGAAAAGAGGCCGATCCAGCCAAGGTTCAGGAGCTGATAGTGAAATTGAGGTCACTGCTGGAAGATGGCGATTCCGATGCCGCAGAGCTGCTTGAGGAGTTATCACAACTAACTACCGGAACAGCACTGGCGAAGCGACTCGATGAAGTCGCTACAGCCGTAGCAGATTATGATTTCGAAACAGCAGCTCAAATTTTGAATAAAATCTTAGCGGCAGAGAGAGCATGATGCTGAACAAGACTCGAAAATTGGTGGCAGAACTCTTGGTTTTTTTGGTGTTAGTAGGCGGAGTCTTTGGGCTAGCCGCTCAGCCCCTTGACCTGACCCAGAAAGAGAAGGATTTTCTGCAGCAGCATCCGTTGATTCGAGTCTCGAGCGAGTTCGATTATGCCCCTTTCGATTTTGTCAGGAATGGCAACTCCACCGGCTATTCGGTCGATTTACTGGAGATCCTTGCCAAGAAAATCGGCATTAAGCTGGAGTTTGTTCAGGACAGTTGGGGAAATCTTGTGGAGATGGGCAGGGAGAAGCGCATTGATCTGCTCCACACTATCTTTAAGACCGAGGAGAGGGAGCAGTTTCTGCTCTATACCCAGCCGTACAAATCGGTACTAAACGCCATTTTTGTCCGTAGCGGGGTGACCGGTGTTCAGACGCTGGCAGATTTGAAAGATCTACGGGTCGTGCTGCCCGAAGGCGACAGCATTGTCTCGCTGTTTGCCAAGGAGGTACCGACCGCACGATACCGGGAGGTGCCCGATTACACCTCGGTACTGAAAGCCGTATCGCTGGGGACGGCCGATGCGACGGTGTTGGATGCATCGGTAGCGGCGTACCTAATCCGGGAGTATGCGCTGCCAAATATCGAAGCAGTGGCAGAGTTGGAACTTAAGCGTAGTGATCGCCGTTCTGAGTACCATCTCGCTGTGCGTGACGACTGGCCTGAACTGCAAAGCATTTTCAACAAAGCGATAGCGCAGGTGAGTCAGGAAGAGCGGAGTCTCTTAGATGCGCGTTGGTTTGGGTCTTCTAATAGCTCGGTGGTGACATCGCTGGCTTTGACAGAGGATGAGCGTGCATGGCTTCAACAGCATCCGCTGATTCGTGTTCAAAACGAAAAGGGATGGCCCCCGTATAACTTCTTTGATAATGGTAAGCCCCAGGGTTTCTCTATCGACTACATGAACCTACTGGCGCGAAAACTGGGCATTCAGGTTGAGTATCACATCGGCCCAAGCTGGAGTGAGTTTCTTGAACAGATAAAGGCGAAAGAGCTTGATGCGATGATGAATATCGTCAAGACCGAGGAGCGTCAGAAGTATCTCCTCTTCACTCCGCCTTACGCAAGAAATCCCGGTGTCATCGTTTCACGCATTGATAATCCTTTTAATGCTCTGTATGAGCTGAATGGTTTGACGGTCGCCTTCCCGAAAGGATTTTTTTATGAAGAGGTGTTGATTCGGGACTTCCCAAAAATTAAACGCTTAGCGGTTGCGGATAGCGAGGCGTCGCTTAAGGCAGTTGCTTTTGGAAAGGCGGAAGCGGCTCTTGGTGAAGAGGCGGTTATGCGTATTTTGATGCGTAACAATATGCTAACCAACATCCATATTTCGGCGGAGGCCGATATCGGTGATCCGGATCTCGCCAATTTACGAATTGGGGTGCGCGATGACTGGGCACTCTTGCACTCGGCACTCACCAAAGCGATGGCGCAGGTGACACCCGATGAGATGAGTGCCATTCAGGAGCGATGGTTAAGTGAAACGGCGAAACTATCCCTAAGTGTTAGCGAATTGCCGCCAGAGGTGGGGATGTCAATAATTGTGCAGCTGCTGCTCATCATCGCCGTCATCGTCGTTATCGCCCTGCTGACCCTTGCCCTCTTCCGGCGCTTTGGCCACAACATGGAAGACACTATTTTTGAAGGTCGGAATAAATCGGTTGTGGGTCTGATTCTGGTGGTAGCCTTTATAGCGACTGTATTGGTCGTTGCGCTCACTTCGCTAAACCGTATGGAAAGGGAAGAGCTAAAAAGTTTGGGCTCCTCGTTGGCGGCGATTAACAGTACCGTAAGGCAGTCAATTGACCTCTGGAAGGAGGGGCGCAGTAATAACCTGTCAAGCTTTGCTGATGACAATCGCCTTTTACCGATTGTTCAACAGCTTTTGCAGCAGCCAAGAGATACGCAGCAGTTGCTGGCAAGCGCAGCCCTAAGGGAGTTCAGGAAACTTTACGAGCACCATAATACGATCTTCGGCGCGCATGGCTCTTTTATTATCGCGGCCGATGGCATTAGTGTGGCCTCTTCACGCGATGACAATGTGGGGACTGCAAATCTGATTATGCAGCAACGCCCGGAATTGATGGCCCGGGTTTTTGCCGGTGAGCCGCAGTTTGTTCCACCCCTCTTTTCAGATGTCGCATTGAAGGATGCCAGCGGGCGAACGGTATCCAATGCGGCGACGATGTTCTTTGTAACCCCCATTTTTGACGAAAGAGGTATCGTTATTGCGGCGCTGACGCTGCGTTTTGATCCCGTTGAAGAGTTTTCGAAGGTTACCCGTGTTGGGACATTGGGTAAAACAGGTGAGACCTACGCCATGGATCGCAATGGCCGCCTCATCACCAGTTCTCGCTTTGAATCCGAATTAACCGCAGTTGCTGAGTATTACCAAGAGGGAACAGAGCTGCTCAGCCTGCGTGTAAATGATCCGGGTGGGGATATAACAGCAGGCTTTAAGCCTGAAATTCCACGCTCCGAGTGGCCTTTGACTCTGGCCGCCGAGCAGGTGCTGAAGTTTGAAGCGGGTTTGAACATCGATGGTTATCGTGATTATCGCGGTGTACAAGTGGTGGGTGCATGGAGCTGGTCTGAGGATCTGGGTGTAGGTTTGATCACCGAGATCGATCTCGACGAGGCACTCCACTCCTATCACAGAATGCGTCTGCTGGTGCAGTTGTCGCTTGGCGCTGTTAGTTTGCTTGCCCTGTTATTGACAGCATTCACGGCCTGGTTGGGTGAACGGTCACGCAATCGGCTGAAGCAGTTGGTTGAGGCGCGAACCAAGGAGCTCAATGCGGCGATCGCTTCTGTTCAGGAGGTGCAAGAGCGCAACAACCTGATTCTGGATACCGTGGGCGAAGGGATTTTTGGTCTGGATTTGACCGGTAGTATCAGTTTTGTCAATGCCGCTGGCGCCGAAATGCTGGGTTATGAGATTGAGGAGTTGATCGGCCAGATCATGCATGGCCTGGCCCACCATCACTATCCAGACGGGCGTGAATTTCCGCGTGAGGAGTGCGCGATGTACAAGACCTCGCGCAGTGGTGAGTCATACACGGTCGTGGATGAGGTTTTCTGGCGCAAAGACGGCAGCTCTTTCCCGATTTCATACACCACCAAGCCGATGTTCAGAGATGGCGCAATCGTTGGAACCGTGATTAGCTATCGCGACATCTCCAAGGGCAAGGAGATGGAGGAGGTCAAGCGCTTCAATCGTCTGGCACAGGGGCGCGAGTTGCGTATTGTAGAACTGAAGAGTCAGGTGAATGAACTTGCGCTGGCTCTGGGAAAAGAGCCTCTCTATAGCTCAGCAGAGCAAGCTGAAGCGATTGTTGTTGACGATTCCGCTCCGGATATAGCGATGACGGAGGAACATGAAGCCAAAATCAAAAAAGGTTTCCTGGAGCTGCTTGGTGATACGAAGATTCAGGAACTGTTTCAGCAGTTTTCTGATGCTGTTGGGGTGTCGATTGCGGTCATCGATCTGGAGGCGAATATTCTCGCCGCCTCCCGTTGGCAGAGAGCCTGTACCGATTTTCATCGCATCAATGAGCGCTCCTGTGCCAACTGCATCGAGAGTGATACCGGACTGGCGACCAGGCTGGAAGAAGGGAGCGATTTCACCATGTACCGCTGTAAGAACGGCATGACCGATTGTGCTTCGCCTATTATTGTTGAAGGGGTGACCGTGGCCAATGTCTTTATCGGTCAGTTCCATCTGCAGCAGCCGGATCTAATCTATTTCCGCAAGCAGGGTGAAGATTTTGGTTTTAATACTGGCGATTATCTGAAAGCCGTCCAGGAAGCGCCGGTGATGGATGAGAAGAAACTACCTGCTATTCTCGGTTATCTGGCGCATTTTTCCCGTCTATTGGGTTCATTTTCGGTGGAGCAGTATCGGGCCAAGCAGGCGGAGGCGGGTATTCGAGAACGCAATCAGGAGATGGTTCGCGAGCGGGTTGCGGCGATGAATCTCGCCGAGGATGCGCAAATGGCGCGTGATAAGTTGGCGGAATATCAGAAAGGGCTGGAAAAACTGGTAGCAGAGCGCACCGCAGAGCTGGAAAAGACGACGGCAGAGGTGGTTAAAGCCAAAGAGATTGCTGAGGATGCCACCCGCGCCAAATCGGACTTCCTTGCCAATATGAGCCACGAGATCCGCACGCCGATGAATGCGATCATCGGCATGAGCCATCTTGCCCTGCAGACGGAACTCAATCCCAAGCAGAGGAACTACATCGAGAAGGTGAATCGGGCCGCTGAATCGTTGCTCGGTATCATTAACGATATCCTCGACTTCTCCAAGATCGAAGCGGGCAAGATGGATGTTGAGAAGGTCAACTTCCGCCTCGAAGATCTGTTCGACAACCTCGCCAATCTGGTGGGCATCAAGGCCGAAGAAAAAGGGCTTGAACTGCTGTTCGCTACAGCGACTGAACTCCCCATCTCGCTAAAAGGTGATCCGCTGCGTCTCGGTCAGATCCTCACCAATCTCGGTAACAATGCGGTCAAATTCACCGAGCAAGGGGAGATCATCATTGGCGTCGAGGAGGTTGAGCGGGAGAAGGGTCTGGTCGAGATGCACTTCTGGGTTAAGGATACCGGTATCGGCATGTCACCTGAACAGTTGGGCAAAATGTTCCAGAGCTTTAGCCAGGCAGACGCATCGACTACCCGCAAATATGGCGGCACCGGTCTTGGGCTGGTCATCTCCAAACAGCTGGTAGAGCTGATGGACGGCAAGATCTGGGTTGAATCCGAGCCGGGCGTAGGTTCCACTTTCCATTTCCATGTGAAGCTTGGCCTCCAGGCGAATCCGATGCCGCGTCGCATCTTCAATGCAGATGAACTGTTTGGCTTGCGGGTGTTGGTGGTGGATGACAATGCGAGTGCTCGCGAGATCCTTTCGACCATGGCGAAGAGTTTCGGGCTTGAGGTGGAGGTGGCAGTTGATGGTACAGAGGCTCTGAATGCCATCGAAGACGCCGAGAAGAGAGCAATCCCTTATGATCTGATATTTATGGACTGGAAAATGCCAAAGATGGATGGTGTGGAGTGTGTGCACCGCTTGCAGGCAGAAGGGCTTGCGCATCTGCCGGCAGTGATTATGGTGACGGCATACGGCCGGGAAGATGCGATGGTCAGTGCACAAGCGCGTGGGGTCGTGCTTAAATCGGTGCTCACCAAACCGGTGACCCCCTTGACGCTGATCGAAGTGGTGGCCGAAGCGCTGGGTAAAGGTGTTTTGCTGGAGACCCATCATGATAAACGCCGGGACAGCGTCAACGAAACGATGCAGAAGTTGGGTGGAGCGAAGCTCCTGCTGGTGGAAGACAACGAGATGAATCAGGAGCTGGCGCTCGAACTGCTGCGCCAGGCGGGCATGGATATCACGCTGGCCGAGAACGGGCAGATCGCGCTGGATATCCTCGCCAATGACACCGACTTTGATGGCATCCTGATGGATTGCCAGATGCCGGTAATGGATGGCTATACGGCAACGCGAGCGATCCGCAAGATGGCGCGGTTTAAAGATATCCCGATCATTGCCATGACCGCAAACGCCATGGTGGGGGACAAAGAGAAGGTGATCGCGGCGGGGATGAACGACCATATCGCCAAACCGCTAAATGTCAACGCCATGTTCAATACTATCGCACGATGGGTCACGCCGGCGAACCCCATCAAAATGAGCGATGTGCCCAATAAAGCAACTCAGGCAGTTGCTGAACCATCAATCCCCGAACTGCCCGGCATCGACACTAGAGTGGGACTAGAGACCACCATGAACAATCCAAATCTCTATCGCAACCTGCTGCACCGTTTTCGCACCAGTCAGAGCGATTTTGGCCAACAGTTTGCCAAGGCGAGGGCTGAGAGCGATCCACAAGCGGCGACGCGCACCGCCCATACCCTCAAAGGGGTGGCGGGCAACATCGGCGCCAAAGAGGTTCAGGCCGCAGCGCAGCGGCTTGAGCAAGGTGCAAAAGAGGGGGTGCCCACAGTCGAACTGGAGGTGCTGTTAGAGCAGGTTCTGAAAGCGTTAGCGCCAGTGTTAGCAGGACTACAGCAGCTCGACACTCAAATGGCAGAGAGTGCACAAGCAGAAGGGATTCAACCGGCTGAATTGAGTCAACAGCTCGACAAGCTTAGGGGTTTACTGGAAGATGGTGACTCAGATGCCGCCGATCTGCTGGCAGAGCTCATACCGCGGCTTCAGGGCAGTCCCATCACTACATCACTGGCAGAGGTGTCGCAGGCGGTCGCCGAGTATGATTTTGATACGGCGATTGAGAGGGTAATTGCGTTACAAACGGATGGATAAATTTTTGGGTTCTGTCGCAAGCTTTCAGTACACCCACATCTGACTCCAGTAACCGTTCAGACCCCATCACCTGATCTCCCTCTCCCAGCGGGAGAGGGTAGGGGTGAGGGTTAAAAAAGCAGGGGGGTCTGAACGGTTACGCATGAGCGGGGTGGCGTCACCCTCGATAATGAAATGTATTTCACGCTAAAATCCGCAGTTGACTGCTACACATTTCCATCAAAATAATGGCTTGATCTCGTTTTCCATTGGTACTATTTGAGTGGCTCCTGAATTCAATCACCCCAAGCTTCAACAAGATAATCAACAAAGGCGCGCACTTTTGTAGAAACGAGCTTGCTGTATGGATAGACAGCGTATAAACCAGTAGTGGCGGGGGAGAAGTCATCCAATACTGTTTTTAATTTACCCTCTTTAAGAGCGCTAGCTACCATATATGTAGGACCAATGAATATGCCGTTACCGTTTATCCCTGCGCTCATCAGAAGGTTGCCTGTATCTGAACGAAGATTACCTTCTACTCTTGTGTGGATTTTCTTTCCGTTTCTATCGTTGAAAAGCCAGCTCTCTGACTGCGGTCCTTGTGAGTAGATAAGACAGTTATGATTTCTGAGTTCATCTGGATGCTCAGGAGAACCATATTTCTTGAGGTATTCTGGTGAGGCGCAGGCATGAAAGCTACAAGGGATCAGCAGTCGTGCAACAAGACTGGAATCCTCCAACTCACCCACTCGAAGCGCCACATCGATACCCTCCTCCACTAAATCAACGAAGCGCCCTGTAATGTGGACCTCCATTTCAAGCTTGGGAAAGCGCTGCTGGAACCGGAGTAAAGCCTCGGGGAGCAAGGACACGGCAAGGCTCTCAGGTGCCGATATCCGTAGCCTTCCCTGAGGCTCATTTTGCAGGGGTAGAACGGACTGCTCGGCCTCCCGCACATCCGACATGATTCGCTGTGTATAGCTTGCAAACACCTCGCCCGCCTGGGTGAGGTGCAAGCGTCGTGTCGTGCGCTGCAGGAGCTGTACCCCCAGGTGCTTCTCCAGATGCGAAACCTGTTTACTGACAACAGATTTTGAAACACCCAGCGCCTCGGCCGCAGCAGTGAAGCTCCCCTCCCCGACAACTGCAGCAAAGGTCTCAAAATAGGGTAGAACGCTCATATTGGTGCGCCTTTGGAAACAATAAGTTTCCTTATAGCACGAATATCTTTTATAAAAAACCGTATAAGCTTCATTTCAAGCTCACTCAATCCCTGGCAGGGATCTGAAGCACACATCAAATACACTGAACTTTATGGGAGTAACACCATGCTGAAGAATACTGATAACACCTACGGAGTCGTCGCTAAGGGCTTTCACTGGATACTGTTCCTGATGCTTAGCTTCACCATCGCCGCGGGCAACTTCCTTGAATCCATGCCCAAGGGAGCTGAAAAGCTTCAGGCTGCCGGCATGCACAAATCCTTTGGCGCGGTACTAATGATGCTGATTATGCTTCGCCTTCTGTGGCGCCTCATCAATGTGACACCGAAGCTTCCAAACGGAACAACGCCAGTGCAAGCGTTGCTGGCCAAAGGCATGCACTGGGCGCTCTATGCCTTGATGTTTGCCCAGCCCCTGTCCGGGATGCTGATGTCACAGGCTGCAGGGTACCCAGTTAGCTTTTTTGCCCTCTTCGAGTTCCCGGTGTTTCTAGACAAATCACAAGGTCTCGCTGAGTTCTTTCGCGCCATGCATGGCACTGTATGGATTTTATTGGTCGTGGCGGTGATAGGGCATGTAGGTGCGGCTCTACATCACCACTTCATCAAAAAGGACAACGTATTGAAACAGATGACCGTAGGTGCGTAAGCATCATTACGCATTTATCAGTAATTAATTTCGAGGACAGGATAATGAAAGATTTATTTATAAAATCAATGGTCGTGGTAGGCATGTTGTTTTCCTCCACAACCGTAGCGGGGAGTAGGTCGACTTCATAGGTAGGATCAAATAAATATTTGAATTCTATTGAAAAAAATTATGAGAACCCCATTTGTCTTCCTGAAAATCACATGAATCCTTGAAATACCACAGCACTTAGGAGGAATTCCAGATGGGAGACGAGCAGATTATCAAAATCAGTGAACAGATCCAAACTGTTCTGGGAGAAGAGCAGCTAAATGAACTTGGCCGAAAAACGCGCTTCTGTGAGAAAATGCGATTGGTGACTCCATTTCGTCTCGTTATGGCGCTTATTGCCGGCTTGGGGGGTAGACACATTCAATTTATCTCAGAATTACATCGACAATTCAATGCGTTATTCTCCACATCGTTGGAGTACAAACCGTTTCACAACCGGTTGGCGAAGCGAAGCTTTCCTGTATTTATGGAGGCTGTTGCTCGGCTTGCCTGGGAGAAGTGGACCGACAAGGTCTTAACGGCCCGTTCTACCGCCTTGTTGGACGAAGCCGCTATCGCGGCAGATGCCCTTCCCCTCATAATCTCTCAATCACCTGATATTCAGGTGTTCCGTGACAATACTCACGGTAATCAAAAGAGAGGTTACAACTATGAAATCAATAGAGCAAGAACGTTTCACGACCCTTTACAGTCAGATGCAACAGGCACTTATACTGCAAGGAATGCAGCCCAAGACTATTGATGCCTACTCCCGAGCAATTCGCCGTGTGGCAAAGTCTGTTGACCGCTGCCCGGACAATCTAACTGCAGATGAGCTAAAGCATTACTTTGCCTCTCTGGTGGAG